>JAHFUA010000166.1 GCA_023265315.1 Acidobacteriota bacterium
GATCGGCCTTCGCGCGAACTCCCAGGCGTGGGCTGTATTGAGGGCGCCGATGAACGTAGGCACGTCCCGCACGCGCCGCGCAGCGGCGAAAACCTCGACCTGCTTTTGATCGAGCGGTTGAAGCTGAACGACATAGATGGGCTCCTCGTCTGCCCGGCCACCGATAATCTGTCCTGACTCGACGTCCTTCGAGCGCTGTCGCGGCCCAAATCGAATCTGCACCTCATGCGCGTCGCTCGCAGGTTCCCACTCACTTATGCGAGAACTGATGAAGATTTTCGCGCGCGTTAAGCTGGCCGTGCCGATTGCGCCTCGAAACCTGTCGAGAGCGCGATAGAAGTCTGCAGAGCTTCGGAGCTTCGCCTCATCCACTGAATCCAAGAAGAACGTCGCTTCGTGCTGACCGCGGAGCCAATGGTCAAACCAGGGATGCTGGGAGGCGCCCAAGATGGAATCAACGCTTTCACTGACTAAGCGATCGAGTCGAATGTAGAACTGGATGCCTGCGTCGAAATTTGCACGATGTTCAAACTCCCAGCTCTTCCCACTCCCGGGCTCTCCAAGGACTACGACGAGGCGCCTCTTCAGAAGATCATCCCATCGGATTGCTGAGATCGCAGCCGCGCCGGGTCGTGTGTAGCTCAATGCGGCGGTTTCTTCCGGATTGGTTGCAGGAAGCAGAACCTCGAACGTACGATTGTGAACGGCTGACAGGATGTGCGGGAATCTGGTGAAGAGCGCGGTAGGCCGCCGGAATCGTTCACCAGATTCTTGATCCATTTTCTTCGTGGATCTGATTCGGTTTCTTCCTCTCCTTCCTCGGGCTGAGCCGATCGGAGCGCAGGGAGTTTTCTTGCGGTCGCCGGCGGGATAACACCAGCACGCTCCACAAAAGGTGAAGGCCCGAGGACTAGCCTCCTCGAGCCTTCGGGGAGTTTGCGCTGCGATCGATGGTTGCGCTTGTCCCGCAACACACGATGACCTGATTCGTCCGCCGCGTCCAGCCTTTTGGGGCTGGAGGTGGTGCGATCAACGTCGTCAGCGACCGCGTGTGGAACTGTGCGCGCTGTCATCAGCAGCTGCGGGTGTGCCGGCGCTGTGATCACGGGCAGCGGTACTGTCCCGATCCGTGTGCTCGTCAGGCGCGCCGGGACTGCCTACGCGCGGCCGGGCAGCGCTACCAGCAGACCTTTGGGGGCCGCCTGCATCATGCGCGACGCCAGGCCCGATGGCGCCAGCGCGCCCGCGAGAAAGTGACGCATCACGGATTCCCGCCGCGCGGCGTCTCTGCGAGTGTCGGCCACCACAAGGAGGTCGATGGCGATGCAGCAACGCAGGCAAGTGATGGAGCCCAGCCCGTCGCGACGGCTGGTGGGGAGACGCTGCCCAGGCGTGGGCGCGCGGCGCACGGCGCGCCGCGGCGATGTCGATGGTGTGGGCGTCCGGCCCAGCGGTGGGTGCGCGGGCCGCGGTTACGGTGCTGAGCGCCCCGGGCAGGAGCGCGCCCGATGATCAGCCCGCAACGCGCCGCCGAGATTCTGCGTCTGTATCACGCCGAGAAGTGGCGGGTGGGCACGCTGGCCCGGCAGCTCGGGGTGCACCACAACACGGTGCGCCGCGTGCTCGCCCAAGCGGGCCAAGCGCCAGGACTGGCGACGGCGCGCCCGTCGATGGTCGATGCGTTTGTGCCGTTGATCCGCGACACCTTCGAGAAGTACCCCACCCTGCGCGCCAGCCGCCTCTACGCCATGGTGCGCGAGCGCGGCTACACCGGCGGCCCCGATCACTTCCGCCACGTCGTGGCGCGCTATCGGCCGGCGCCGGTGGCGGAGGCCTACCTGCGGTTGCGCACCCTGCCCGGCGAGCAGGCGCAGGTGGACTGGGGCTATTTCGGCAAGCACCGCGTCGGCCGCGCCGAGCGCGCGCTGTGGGGCTTCGTAATGGTGCTGAGCTACTCGCGCCAGATCTTCCTACGCTTCTTCTTCGGCAATGCCATGGCCAATTTCCTGCGCGGCCACGTCGGCGCCTTCGAGAGCTGGGTCGGGGTCCCGCGCGTCCTGCTGTACGACAATCTGAGGAGCGCGGTGCTGGAGCGCGTCGGGCAGGCCATTCACTTCAACCCCACGCTGCTGGAGCTGGCCGCACATTATCGCTTCGAGCCGCGCCCGGTGGCGGTGGCCCGCGGGAACGAGAAAGGCCGTGTCGAACGCGCCATCCGCTACATCCGCGACAGCTTCTTTGCGGCCCGCCGCTTTATCGATCTGGCCGATCTCAACGCCCAGGCGACGGCCTGGTGCGCGGGGACGACCGCCGAGCGCCCCTGCCCCGAAGATCGCACCCGAGCGGTGCGCGAGGTGTTCGCGGAGGAGCAGCCGCGTTTGCTGGCCCTGCCCGAGAACCCCTTCCCCGCTGAGGACCGGGAAGAGACGACGGTGCGCCGCTGGCCCTACGTGCGCTTCGACCTCAACGACTACTCGGTCCCGTACACCTACGTGCGCCGCGCGGTCGTCGTGTACGCCACGCTCGATCAGGTGCGCATTGTCCATGGCTCCACGGTGATCGCCAGCCATGCGCGCAGTTACGATCAGGGCGAGCAGATCGAGCAGCCCGAGCATGTCGCGGAACTGGTGGCCTTCAAGCGGGCCGCCCGCCACCACCGTGGCCTCGATCGCCTGCACCATGCGTGTGCGTACACGGCCGCCTTTTTCGCCGCCATGGCCGCCCGCCACGGTAATCTCGGTGCCGCCACCACCGGACTGCTCAAGCTGCTCGACCTCTACGGCGCCAGCGCAGTCGATGCGGCCCTGGGGATCGCCCTGCAGGCCCAGGCGGCACACCTGGCCGCGGTGCGCCAGATCCTCGAACAGCGCCGCTACGCCCAAGCACAGCCGCCCCCCATCCCCGTAGCGCTCAGCGAACCACAGCTCCGCGACATTGTGGTGCACCCGCATGAGCTTGCCACCTACGATCAGATTGAAAAGGAAGACGATGATGACGACGACAACAACGCCTGATGACGACGCACGGCGTGCCGCGCTGCGCCGATTGGGTCTCTTTGGATTGCTCGCCCGCTGGGAGGAGGTGCGCCACCGGGAGTGGCTGCCCAGCGTCATCGACTACGAGCAGAGTGAACGCCAGCGCCGCTCGCTGCAACGCCGCCTGCACTTCGCCCGCCTGGGCAGCTTCAAGCCCTTGTGCGATTTCGACTGGCACTGGCCCAAGAAGATCGACCGTGCCGCCGTCGAGGAGCTGTCGTCGTTGGAGTTCCTCACCGAGCCGGCCAACGTCGTCCTGATCGGCCCCAACTCCACCGGTAAGACGACGATTGCCAAGAACCTGGCGCATCTCGCTTTGCTGGGCGGCTACACCGCCCGCTTCACCACCGCCAGCGCCATGCTCAACGATCTGGCGGCCCAGGACTCCGCCGCCGCGCTCAACCGCCGGCTGCGCCACTACTGCCGCCCCGCAGTGCTCATCTGCGACGAGCTCGGGTACCTCTCCTACGATGCGCGCTACGCCGATCTGCTCTTCGAGGTGGTCACCCGCAGGTATCAACATCGGTCAACGATCATCACCACCAATAAGCCGTTTGCGGAATGGAACCAGGTCTTCCCCAACGCGGCCTCGGTGGTCACCATCATCGACCGCTTGGTGCATAAGGCCGAGATCATCACCATTGACGGCGACAGCTACTGTCTCAAGGAAGCCAAAGAGCGCGCCGCACACAAGGCCCGCCGCCGCAAGGAGCGCACCCGATGACCATCGCCGACTCCCGCCCCCGCGATCCACGCCCCGGCATCCACCGTGCGCCCATCGTGCCCGAGCGCGTCCGGGCCATCGCCGGCCAGAGCTTTGCTTTCGTCCCGCACCGCTTTCTCCGTGAAGGCTTCCTCGCTTCACTGCACGCGGACGAACTCCGTCTCTACGTCCTGCTCGTGCTGGCCGCCGACCGCAACGGTGTGAGCTTCTACCACTACGACTCGATCTGCTCGCTGCTCGAGATCCCGCTGGAGGGTTACCTGCGCGCCCGCAACGCGCTCATCGCCAAGGACCTCATCGCCTTCGACGGCACCCGCTTTCAGGTCCTGTCCCTGCCCGAACGACCACACTCCGAGCAGGCTCGCTCTCTGACAATCGACGCCCAATTTGCAGCCGACGACCCAGCCACCATTCGCCGCATCCTGCGCGATTCGCTCACCAAGCGAGATGACGACAGATGATCACGTCCGCTCGCTGCGCCGGCGCACCCTCGCGGCCGTCGGACTTCGCCAGATTTGCGCGCTTTCACACCGCCGGTAACATCGGATCACCTCCAAGAGGATCTCAGCTAGCAGATAAGGGTACCAGGGGCCATTTCTCGGCCTTGATCCTCTCCCGACAACTTTGACGCAAGCGGCCCCTCTCGAGGTAAC
>JAHFUA010000082.1 GCA_023265315.1 Acidobacteriota bacterium
GTGGCGATGACCGTGATCTTGACCTCGTCCTTCATCTGCTCGTTCATCACCGCGCCGAAGATGATGTTGGCGTCCTCGTGGGCGGCGCTCTGGATGATGGTGGAAGCCTCGTTCACCTCCGCCAGCTTGAGGGTGCTGGAGCCGGTGATGTTGATGAGGATGCCGCGCGCGCCGTCGATGGCGCCGGCTTCGAGCAGTGGCGAGGCGATGGCCTTCTGCGCCGCCTCCATGGCGCGGCGCTCGCCCTTGGCGGTGGCCGTGCCCATGACGGCGTAGCCCATTCCGGCCATGATCGCCTTCACGTCGGCGAAATCGCGGTTGATGATGCCGGGGATGGTGATGATGTCGGAGATGCCCTGCACCGCCTGGCGCAGGATGTCGTCCGCGACGCGGAATGATTCGAAGAAGCCGGCGTTCTGCGCCACCGCCAGCAGCTTCTCGTTGGGGATGACGATGGTGGTATCCACGGAATCGATCAGCTCGGCCAGACCGCGCTCCGCCTGCTGCATGCGCCGCTTGCCTTCGAAGGCAAAGGGCTTGGTGACCACCGCCACGGTGAGCGCGCCCATCTCGCTGGCCAGCGAGGCGATGATCGGCGCCGCGCCCGTGCCGGTGCCGCCGCCCAGGCCGGCGGTGACGAACACCATGTCCGCGCCTTCCAGCGCCTCGATGATCTTGTCGGCGTCTTCCAGCGCGCCCTTGCGCCCGACCTCGGGATTGGCGCCCGCGCCCAGGCCGTTGGTCAGCTTGACGCCGAGCTGGATCTTTACCGGCGCGCGCGCCATCTGCAGCGCCTGCAGGTCGGTGTTGGCGACCACGAACTGCACGCCCTCGACCTTGGCGTCGATCATGCGATTGACGGCGTTACTGCCGCCGCCGCCCACGCCGATCACCTTGATCTTGGCCTGGTTGCGCGCGTCGTCGTGGAACTGGATGCGGATGTCTTTCTTGTCGTTTTTTTCACTCATGGTGTCGCTCTCCGTGGCCCCAGGGGCTAAAGCCCGGGGCCTATACGATCCGAGCGGCACGACTCAAGTCGTGCCCTTTCACAAAACCTTTTCTGAGACCACTTCGAACAATGCCCCGCTTCATCGCTGGTCACTAGTACCGGCGTTGGTTCCCTGCCATCCTGTTTTCCTCGCGAACAGCGCGCGCAGCCGGGCGGTGAAGCCCTGCTCCTGCGCGCTGCGGGCCAAGCGCATGCGGTTGCCGTAGAAGATCATGCCGATCACAGCCGCGAACTCGGGCGCGGCCAGCGCGGCGGGCATCTTGTCCACTGGGGCAGGCAAAGGCAGGCGCACCGGTCGCCGCAAGACTTGCTCGGCGGTTTCGGCGATGGCGTTCAGCCGCGCGCCGCCGCCGGTCAGCACGATCCCGGCGCCGCACAGTTCCAGCACGCCGGCGTGGCGCAGGCTGTCGCGCACGTGCTCGAACAGTTCTTGGGTGCGCGCCTGCAGCACCTCGCACAGGAAGCGCTGCGGCATCAGCCGCGAGGGCTTGTCGCCCACCGCCGGCACTTCGATCTCATTGGTTTCGGGGATTTTCGTTACCACCGCGCAGCCGAAGGACTTCTTGATCTTCTCCGCGTCGGCCAGCGGGGTGCGCAGGCCCACAGCCACGTCGTTGGTGAAGTGGTCGCCGCCGATGGGCACCACGCCGGTGTGCGCGACCGCGCCCTCGTAGTACACCACCAAGTCGGTGGAACCGGCGCCGATGTCGGCGAGGCAGACGCCCAGTTCGCGTTCATCCGGGCGCAGAATGGCGTCGGCCGAGGCCAGGGGCTCATAGATGGTGTCGTCCACGTGGATGCCGGCGCGGTTCAGCGCGGTCACTACGGTCTGGGCCGCGGTCGCCGACGCGGTCACCACGTGCACCTGCGCTTCCAGGCGCGTGCCCACCATACCTTCGGGATCGCGGATGCCGTCCTGCGCGTCGAGGATGAATTGCTGGGGCAGCAGGTGGAGGGTTTGACGATCCTCAGGCATATTGAAAGCGCGGGCGCGCTCCACCGCCTGGCGAATCTCGTCGCGGCCGATCTCGCGCGCGCGTGACCCCAGACTGATGCCGCCGCGGCTGTTGACCCCGCGCACGTGGGGACCGGCCACGCCCACCAGCGCCCGCTCCACCGGGGCGCCGACCATCTGCTCGGCCTGCTCGACCGCGCGCTGCACGCTGGCGGCCGCCTTGTCCAGGTCAACGATGACGCCTTTGCGCGAGCCGCGGGCGTCGCTGATCCCGTGCCCGCAATAGCGCGGACCGTTCTCGGTCAGCTCCGCCACCAGCGCGCAGGTTTTCGCGCTGCCTACATCGATCGCCGTAAGAAAATTCTGCTCGAACCTTGTCATGGGCCTATTGCTTCCCTGAACTCGTGTTTCTCGTTCGCGGGGACGGCTTGCGAACTGTAACCGCTGGTTTGACCTGGGCCGTCGCCGCCGACTTGGCAATTGTCTTGCGCGTAGCCACGGGCGCCGGATGCGTGCTGGCCGGGTGCGGGCCGGAATCCGGGTTGACGATGATCTGACGCTCGTAGCGCAGGTCCACCGAATCCAGCTTCTGGAACTGCTGCCGCCACTCCTGGAGATGCGCGAGATAGATTTTGTAGCGCCGCAGGAAGTCAGCGCCCCCCAGATGGATCAGGACGGCGCCGCCGGGGTCGGCCGCCACCACCTTCACGTCCTCGGGATCGGAGAGGTCCACCTCGCTGAGGTCCTGGGAATAGCGGGCGCCTTCGGAGTCGAGCTCACGCATCAGGGCGCTGTAAATCTGCATGCGGGCGGCGCGCGTGGAGAGCGGCTCGGACTCGCTCATGCCCTTGAGCACGGGAAAGGAATACTTCCTGGAGCGCGGCAGCTCCATGACCACGCCGTTGCGGTCGATGAGCGAGATGCGAGAGCCCATGCGAACGAAAGCCACGGGCGTGCGTTCGGTCAGGTCCACCCGCAGGCGATCCGGCAGCAAGCGCATTACCGATGCCGACTCCACCCAGGGGATGGCCTCCAGTTGCCGGCGGCGGCCGGCCAGGGGAACGAAGAAGATGTTGCGGCCGAGGTCGGCCGCGAACACTTCCATCACCTGGCGGCGGGAGACGGTCTGTGTGCCGGCGATCTCAATGTTGTTTCCTGAGCGGAGGCGGAAGCGCCAGGAGCTGGCCCCGTAGTGGTAGAGGACCGACGCGCTCACCGCCAGCGCGCCCGCGGCCGCCAGAGACACTAGAACCATCTTCAGACGATTTGCCGTCCTCTTGGCCAGAGGTCCGCGCCGCACCGGCACCCGCTTCTGGGCGCGTAAGAACGGGGATTCCTCCTCGGGATCGAGGTCGAGGACGCAGGGAAAATCATCTTCGGCGACAGGCTCGCGCGCCGCAGTGGTGCGTGGCCGGAACAGCGTCTCATCCTCTCGCGTGACGTTTGCGCGCGACATCAGGCCGTTTTTTCGGAAGTGATCGCCGAGCAATCACTATAACGTCTTTCGCCGAGATTGCAGATGTAGATTTGGGTACGCGCGCGAGTTTTCTGTGAAAAAAATCCGGCCGCGCGCTGCCGGATCTTCGCGGTCCTGGGAGGAGGAACAGCTAAGGAATGGGGATGGTTGGAGAGACATTGCAGGCGGTGAGTGTCACCGCGCGAGCAGGCAATGGGTCGCGGCCAGCCAGCGCGCGATCGAGCAGCTCCAGGCCGGAGCTGGTGTCGCCCACCGCCAGCCTGTACTGTGCCAGCAGGTAGAGCGCGGTGGGGCTTTGGATCGTTACCCGCGGCGCTCCCTTCAGCTCGGAAGCTGCAATCAGCCCCGCCACCAGTATCACCAGCAATCCGGTCCGCCATGTCTTGCCCGATCTCATTGTGCCCCCACTCGTCTAATCAGACGTGGCTGGATCTATTTTGTTAGGTGCGAGGAAGAATTTTTGTTAGGTGCATTGGGTGGGGCGGACCTCCGCCACCGCAATACCCATTTGGTTGACACGGCTCCGAACCGCGGGCAGAATCATTGCCGTTCCACCCGCTCCGAATCTCACCTAAAGGAGTCCACTTGAATGAAAAGAGTACTCGCGATCTGTCTGCTGGTTGTGCCGGTGTGTTGGGGCCAAGGAGCAAACACCACCTCGCCCGCCGACGGCCACACCGTTCACGTCACCGCCCCGCACGTAGTGGCCGGCAAGGTGATGGGGCCATACCATCACTACTGCAAAGTCCTCTCGCCCGAACCCGTGATTGAGTGCCTGTGTTACCGCTCGAGTGATGCCGGCGCCCGCCTGGAGCAAGTCGAGTACATCATTGCCAAATCCATCACCCGGACAGGCACCGTGTCGCTGACGGATTGGAACAAGAACTGGCACGACCACAAACAGGAAATTGCCACGGGGCGCGTACAGGTGCATGATCTGCCGCCCGACAAGGCCAAGGAAGTGGCCGATCTGGTGGCCACCACGGATGGAATCATCTTCCACCTGTGGTCCCATGATGACAAAGTGCCCAGCGGCAATGTGATCATCGCGCAATCGGTAGGGCACGTAAACCTGACAGAAGCTGAGTTGAAGAAGGGTGCGCAGGAGAGCCCTGGGGCGAAGCCCGCCGGCAAGTGAAACAGGGTGGAAGAAGCCTTACTCCGCGGCGCTGATGGCCTGCGCCTGTCGCGCCTCCAGACGCTCAAGGATCTGCGGTCCGAGCTGCGACACGCTGCCCGCGCCCAGGGTCAGTACCATGTCGCCGGGCCGCGCGGCGGTGGTCACCATTTCGATGGCGTCGCCAAAGGAAGCGGCGTAAGTCGCTTGCCGCTTCCCCAGACAGGCAATGTGCCGCGCCAGGCGCTCGCCGGTGATTCCTTCGATGGGTGGCTCGCTGGCGGCATAGATGTCGAGCACGAACAGCGAGTCGGCATCGCCGAATGCCGCGGCAAACTGGTCGGCTAGGTCCTGGGTACGGGTGTAGCGGTGCGGCTGGAAGACCACGTGGATGCGCTTGTAGCCGCACTGGCGAGCGGCGGCGAGGGTGGCGCGGATCTCGGTGGGATGGTGGCCGTAGTCGTCAATCACGCTGATCTCGCCCACGCGGCCGCGCAACTGAAAGCGGCGGTCCACGCCGCGGAACTCGGCCAGCGCGCGGCGGATGGCATCGGGAGCCACATCCAACCCCACGCCCACGGCGATGGCGGCAGTGGCATTCAGGATGTTGTGCCGCCCCGGCACGTAGAGATGAAAATCGCCTAGCGACTGCCCGCGATAGTCCACGCGGAAGCGGCTCATGGGTCGCTCGTGTCCGTCCACGCGCGGTGTCTCCGAGTCCGCCACACAAAAATCGGAGTCCGGACGGGAGCCGTAAGTCATCACCCGGCGGCGGAGCTGCGGCAAGAGCGCACGCAGGAGGTCATCGTCATTGCACGCAACGGTCAAGCCATAAAACGGGACGCCGTCCATGAACTCAACAAAGGCGTGCTCGACGTCGGCCATGTCGCGATAGCAGTCCATGTGCTCGCGGTCGATGTTGGTCACCACCGCCAGGATGGGGGAGAGCTTCAGGAACGAGCGATCGCTTTCGTCAGCCTCGGCGACCAGGTAGTGGGACTTGCCGAGGCGGGCGTTCGAGCCCATGGCGTCCACCCGCCCGCCGACCACCACGGTGGGATCGAGGCCGCCAGCGGCGAGCACGGCGGCGATCATCGAGGTCGTCGTGGTCTTGCCGTGCATGCCGGCCACGGCGATGCCGTACTTCAGCCGCATCAGCTCGGCCAGCATCTCGGCGCGCTGGATCACGGGGAGGTGGCGGCGGCGCGCTTCCACCACTTCGGCGTTGTCGCCCGTAACGGCGGAGCTGGTGACCACCACGTCAGCGCCCACGACGTTCTCCGCACGATGGCCTTCGCAGATGATTGCGCCCAGTGTGGCCAGGCGATCGGTCACCAGCGAGGGCTTCACGTCCGATCCGGAGATCTTGTAACCGAGGTTGAGCAGAACCTCGGCGATGCCGCTCATGCCGATGCCGCCGATGCCAACAAAATGCACGCGTTGGATCTTGGCGAACAAAGCAGTAGTCAGTAGTCAGCAGTCAGTAGTCAGTAGCCGGCTCCGCCAACCCCTGCCAGTCTTCCTGCCATCAGCGCAATCTGGCGGGCGGCGTCAGGATGCGACAGCTTGCGCGAAGCCGCCGACATGCGCGCCAGGCGCGCCGGATCACACAACAATTCGCGCACGGTGCCCACCAGCCGCTCGCTGGTCAAATCCTTCTCCGCGATCAGCACCGCCGCCCCGGCGCGCTCCAGCGCCTGGGCGTTGCGCGACTGGTGGTCGTCCGCCGCGTGCGGGAAGGGGATGAAGATGGCCGGCTTCCCTGCCGCGGTCACCTCGGCCACCGTGCTGGCGCCGGAGCGGCAGACCAGCAGGTCGGCGCGCGCGAACATCTCCGGCATCTCCTCGATGAACGGCAAAACCTCTGCGGGGGCCCGCGAGCGCAGGTAAGCCGCCTGGGCGTCATTATAGTCGCGCTCGCCGGTCTGATGGATGAGTTGGATCCCCGGGACTTCTTCCAGGAGCGCTGCGAGCGAGTTCATCACCACTTCATTGATGGCATGCGCGCCCTGGCTGCCACCGAAGACCAACAACGTGGGCGGGCTGCCGGCCGGCTTGGGCGGCAGATTGAAGAAGGCGCGGCGCACAGGAACGCCGGTAAGGCGGCAGCGTTGGAAATAGCGACAAGTTTCCTCGAAGTGCACGGCGGCGGACGAGACGATGGGCGCCATGATGCGGTTGGCCAGACCAGGCACGACGTTGGGCTCGAAAGCCAGGGTTGGCACACCGGAGAACGCCGCCGCCAGCATGGCCGGCCCGGAAGCGTATCCGCCCACGCCGATCACGACGTCCGGCCGGAAGTGATTGAGGATCTTCCACGAGCGGAAGATCGCAACCGGCAGCGCCGTCATGGTCGCGATGCGCTTGGCCAGGCTGACCTTCTTCAGGGCTCCGACTTCCACCAGCTCGAGTTTGAACCCGGCAGCGGGAACCAGACGGTTCTCGATGCCGCGCGAGGTCCCGATGAATAGCACTTCGCAGGGATAGAGCGCGCGCAATTCGTGGGCGATGGCCAGCGCCGGGATGACGTGACCGCCGGTGCCGCCTCCGGCCAGGACCGCGCGCATATCAGTCGGTGCTCTGGGTGATGTTCAGCAGGACGCCCACGCATGCCAGCATCACGAACAGTGACGAGCCGCCGTAAGAGATGAACGGCAGCGGGATTCCCTTCGTGGGCATCAGGCCCAGCACCACGCTGATGTTGAACACGGCTTGGACCACGATCATCGAGGTGATGCCCGTGGCCAGATAGCGCGCGAAGGCGTCCTCGGTGGCCAGCGCGGTGCGCATTCCGCGGTAGAAAAAGATGGCGAAGAGCGACACCACGGCCAGTGCGCCCAGCAGTCCCATCTCCTCAGCGATCACCGCGAAGATAAAGTCGGTGTGCGGCTCGGGCAGGTAGAAGAGCTTCTGCTTGCCTTCCATCAGCCCCAGGCCGGTAAACCCGCCGGTGCCGACCGCGATCAGCGATTGAATGATGTGGAAGCCGCGTCCCTGCGGATCCGCCCACGGGTCCAGAAACGCGAGGATGCGCTCGTAACGCCACTTCACGCGGAAGATAGTCAGGTACAGCACCGGCACCGCCGCTACCATGGCGTAGCCCAGATAGCGCAGCCGCATCCCCGCGACGAACAGGATGATGGCGCTGATGGCCAGGCAAACCACGGACGTGCCCAGGTCAGGCTGCTTGAGGATCAACCCGGCGCAGACCACGATGGGAACGGCGGCGGGAAGCAGCGTCTGCCGCCAATCGTCCATGTACTTGGTGCGGTTCTCCAGGAAATAGGCGAGAAACAGGATCAGCGCCGGTTTCGCCAGCTCCGACGGCTGGAACGACAGCAAGCCGAGGCGGATCCAGCGATGCGTGTTGTGGGAGCGGTCGAGGAAAAACACCGCCACCAGCAGGATGAGCGTAACGCCCAGCAGCGAGAACACGACCGCTGGATGCTTGTAGCGGCGGTAGTCCACGTTCATGGCCACGACCATCGCAATCAGGCCGGCGACCGCCCACACCATCTGCTTAAAAAGGAACGTGTACGCCGAACCGTAGCGCTCCTTCGCCATGACGGCCGAGGCGCTGAACACCATCACCAGCCCGATGAACACCAGCAGCAGGGTGACGATGAAGAGCGTCTTGTCGACGCTGACGCGCTTAGCCATTTACGCCGCTCCTCCCACTTCACTCGGCGCTTTGCGCGCGGCCAGGGCGTGCACCGCTTCCTTGAAGACGCGGCCGCGGTGTTCGTAGCTTTCAAACTGGTCGAAGCTGGCGCAGGCTGGGGCGAGCAGCACGATGTCACCCGGGGCGGCTGACTCGGCGGCGCGCTTGACCGCAGTCTCCAGCGTCGCGGCACGGAGCACGGGTACGGCGCCCGAGATCTGCGATTCGATCTTCTCCGCCGCCGCGCCGATGGTGTACACGCGCTTCGTCCGGGCACGCAGCAGGTCTTTCAGCACGGAGTAGTCGCTGCCCTTATCTTTGCCGCCGAGAATGATGTGAATGTTGCCGGGGAATGACTCCAAAGCCTTGACGGTGGCGTCCACGTTGGTGGCTTTGGAGTCGTTGTAGTACTCGACCCCCTGAATGGTGGTGACGTATTCGAGGCGGTGCTCGACCGCTTTAAACTCCTCCACCGCGCGGCGGATGCGGTGGGGCTCGCAGCCGACGATGCGCCCCACACCAACCGCGGCCAGCACATTCTCCAAATTATGTGTGCCCTTCAGCGTGATGCCGCTCACCGACATTACTTCCTGTTCGCCGCTCCCGTCACGCGAGAAGATTTCCCCTTCCCGGACGAACGCCCCGCATTCAACTTCCTTGCTGCGGCTGAACCAGTGCACCTGGGCGCGGGTCTTCCCCGCCAAGCCGGCGCAGGTCGGGTCATCCGCGTTCAAGACGGCGTGGTCCTGCGCAGTCTGGTTCTCAAAGATCCGTGCCTTCGCCAGCACGTAGGCGTCGAAACTGTGGTGGCGGTCGAGGTGGTCGGGGGTGATGTTGAGGACGACGGCGATCTCGGGGTGGAAGCTCTCGATGCTCTCGAGCTGGAAACTGGAAATCTCCAGCACGTTGTAGGTGTCCGAGGTCGCGTCGGAGACAAGAGAAATCGCGGGCGTGCCGATGTTGCCGCCCACCAGCACCTCGTATCCGCCCATGCCGATGATTTCGCCGGCAAGGGCGGTAGTGGTGGTCTTGCCGTTGGAGCCGGTAATGGCGATGATGTGTCCCTTCAGAAAGCGCGATGCCAGCTCGACTTCGCCGATGATGGGGATGCCCTGCGCGCGGGCCTTCTCCAGTTGCGGCACGTCGCTGGGGACGCCCGGGCTGACCACGATCAGGTCCTGGTCGCGGAAGGTGCGCTCGCCGTGCCCGCCGGTCTCAACCGAAATGCCTTTGTCCAGGAGCGCCGGGATGGCCGAGGGAAGCTGGTCTTCGGTCTTGGCGTCGGAGACGCTCACGCGCGCACCGCGATCCTTCAAAAAGATCGCCGCGGCGACGCCGGATTTGCCCAACCCGACCACGAGTACGCGTTTGTTCTTAACCTCCATGCACCTCCGGCTCAGCCCACTGACATATCGCCGAAATCGCGTGAAATCGCCGGAATCGCCGAAATCTGGGACGCTACCGGCGTCCTTTGCTCGCGTATCATGCCTTGGCAGTGCGACGTGAGGCGGTAAAAATCGCGGCGAGCTGCCGAGCTTCGTCCAAGTTTGTTCGCGGGTAGGAGGCCGGCTTCCTCCAACAACTCCAGCCAGAACATCGTCTCATCGGCCTCCTCAGCCACGATGCTGATCTTGGAGATAAAGTCAGCCCTCGACCGCGATCGGCCGGCAGCACGATAGTTCGCCGCAACTGCCGTTCCCGACCGCAGTACCGGTTTCGCGATCACGTCCGCTTCGCGGCCAGCAGGCAAGTGGCGGGAGAGCCGGATGATTCTTAACGCGAACTGCTTGGTCCGATCCCGTAACTGGTCATGCATTTCTATTCCCACATTGCTCCGCCTTCTTTCATGCGGTCCGATTTCGGCGATTCCGGCGATCACGGCGATTTCGGCGATCACTCATGCGACTCAATTCCGCGGCGCCCTCCCCGCCGCCGAGCACCTACCACTTTCTATCACGACCACGGCGCGCGCTAGCGTAGCTTCAGCGTGGTCAGTGCAAAAAGTGCAAACACCAGCGAGGCGATCCAGAAGCGCACGATGATCTTCGACTCCGACCATCCCAGCAGCTCGAAGTGATGGTGCAGCGGCGCCATCTTGAAGATCCGCTTCCGGCGCAGCTTGTAGGAGACGACCTGCAGGATCACCGACACCGCTTCGATCACGAAGATGCCGCCGATGAAGGGCAGCAGCAGCTCCTGCTTGATGATGACGGCGACAGTGCCGATGGCGCCTCCCAGGGCGAGGGAGCCCACGTCGCCCATGAAGATCTCGGCGGGGTGGGCGTTGTACCAGAGGAAGCCGATACTGGCCCCCACCATGGCGCCGCAGAAAATGGTCAACTCCCCGACCTGGGGCATGCGTTGCAGCTCGAGGTAGCCAGCGAACACGGTGTGCCCGCTCACGTAGGTCAGCACCGCCAGCGCCCCGGCGGCGATCACGGTGCAGCCGATGGCCAGCCCGTCGAGTCCGTCCGTCAGGTTCACCGCGTTCGACGAGCCCACGATCACCAGCACCACGAAAATGAGGAACGGCATGAAAGCGATAGGCCACATGTAGGGGTTCCGCATCAGGTAACTGATCACCAGGTCGGGACGAAACCTTTTCAAGAACGGGACCATCAGGTGGGTGGAGTAGTCGCCGCTGGCGGTCAGCAGCATCAGCGTGACGGCCACCACCACGCTGGTAAGGATCTGCAGCATCAGCTTGGTCGTGCCCGTCAGCCCGAGATTGCGATGGTGGATGACCTTCAGGTAATCGTCGGCAAAGCCAATGGAGGCGAATGCGATCGTGGAACCGACCACAATCCACACGAAAATGTTGCTGAGGTCGGCCCACAGCAGCGTGGGCACGACGATGGAGATGGCGATCAGCACCCCGCCCATGGTGGGCGTGCCGGCTTTTTTCTGATGGGCTTGAGGACCTTCCTCGCGGATGTACTGGCCGATCTGGAACTCGCGCAGGCGGCGGATCACCGCCGGCCCTACGATCAGGCCCGTGGCCAGGGCCGTCAAGCTTGCAAATGCCGTCCGGAACGTCAGGTAACGGAAGATGCGGAAAGGCGAGAAGAAGGGAAAAAGTTTTACGTACAACAACCAATAAAGCAATCTGCCTCCGCCTTCCTGCTGTGGCTGCTACCCCAATCCTATCTTGCCGTGGCCGCCGCGAGGTGTGCCCGCCAGGCCTCGAGCGCGGCTTCCAGCTTCACCCCGCGCGAGGCCTTCAGCAGCACGGCGTCCCCTGGGCGTACCTCGCGGGCCAGCCACTCTCCCGCCTGCTGCGGCGTTTCGACGAATTCCGCCGCCATGCCGGCCGCGCGCGCCGCCCCGACCATGTGCCGCGCCGCGCCGCGGACGCCGAGCAGCACGTCAATCCCATTCTTCGCGATGGCAGTCCCGCACTGACGATGCAATTCATCGCCCGTGGGGCCAAGTTCGAGCATCTCGCCCGCCACCACGATGCGCCGCCGCGCCGGCAGCCGCGCAAACGAACCGACCATCGCCGCCAGGGCTTTCGGATTCGAATTGTAGCAATCATTCACCACGATCGCGCCGGCAACTTCCGTCAACTGCCCACGCTTGTCCTGGGGTACGAGCGCAGCCAGCGCTTCGGCGGCTTGGGAGGGCGCGATGCCGGCTTCCAGTCCGACGGTGGCTGCCGCCAGCGCGTTGTAGACATTGTGCAACCCGAGCAGCGGCAGGGTGATGCTCTGCCGGCAGCCGCCAGCGACCAGGTCGAAGGCCGAACCCTCAAGGCCTCGCTCCTGAATGTTCTCCGCGCGCACGTCCGCCGGGCGCTCGATCCCGAAAGTCACCACTTTGCCATGGAAGTCACGGCCAAACTGGGAAACGTATTGGTCGTCGGCATTGAGCACCGCGGTCCCGCCCGGGTGCAGGGTTTCGATCAGCTCGTACTTGGCGCGGGCGATGGCGGCCACGGAATCGAAGAACTCCAGGTGCACCGCCCCCACGTTGGTGACCACGGCTACATCGTGCTGCGCGATCGCGGCCAGGGCGCGGATTTCGCCAGCGTGGTTCATGCCGATCTCAATGACGGCGATCTCGTGCTCGGGATCGAGCCGCAGCAGTTGCAGCGGCAGTCCAAAGTGATTGTTGAGGTTGCCTTCAGACCTGAGGACGCGAAACCGCGGGCCCAGCACCTGGGCAATGGCTTCTTTGGTAGTGGTCTTGCCGGTGGAGCCGGTGACCGCGATCAGCTTCTTCCCCCACAGCCGGCGAACGGCGGTCCCCAGGCGTTGCAGGGCGGTGAGCGGGTCTGCCACTGCGAACAGGCGATGGTTATCGGTGTAGCGCGCCACCTGGTCACGGCTCACCACCGCCGCAACCGCACCCGCCGAGAGCGCCTGCTCGACGAACTCGTGACCGTCGAGGCGTTCGCCTTGCACAGCGAAAAATAACTCGCCGGGAGCCATGGTCCGCGAGTCGATGGAATATCCGCCGGCGACGGCGCCCGCATCGAACTCGCCCCCGGCGCCGATGAACTCAGCGATCCGCCCCAGCGGCAGCCTCATCGCGCCGCCTCTCCGGAGATGGCGGACGCGCACGGGTCGTAGCCCAGTGAGCGCAGCACCTCGCGCGCTACCTCGACGTCGTCGAACGGGGCCGCGCCCTCGCGCGTGACCTGCAGCTTCTCGTGGCCTTTGCCGGCGATCAGCACAATGTCCCCGGGCCGCGCTTCGTCGATAGCCAGGGCGATCGCCTTGCGGCGGTCGGGCTCCATGGTGTAGCGGACACCGGTGCGCTGAAGTCCCGGCAGCGCGTCGTTGATGATGGCCAGCGGGTCTTCGCTGCGGGGATTGTCGGAGGTGACGACCACGAAATCGCTGCCCCGGCCAGCGGCTTCGCCCATCAGCGGCCGCTTCGTCCGATCGCGATCGCCGCCGCAGCCGAAAACCGTGACCACCCGCCCGCAATCCGTGTTTACCAGCGCGCGCGCCAGCGCCGTCAGGTTGCGCAGCGCATCGTCGCTGTGGGCATAGTCCACCACGACATAAAATCCCTGGCCGCACTCCACACGCTCGAAGCGTCCCGGCACGCAGGCGAGGGCAGCGACGCCCTTCTCGATCGCCTGCACCGAGCAATCGCGCCCATAGGCAGCGGCAGCCGCCGCCAGGATGTTGTACACGTTCACGCGTCCCACCAGCGGCGACCAGATGGGAATGCTGCCTGCCGGCATAACGAGGTCGAAGCGCGTGCCGTTGCGTCCCGTCTCGACCTTTTCCGCGCGGAAATCGCCGGCGGCGATGCCGTAGGTGATGCGCAACTCCGACTTGTTCGATTGCGCCAGCTTCGCGCCGTACTCGTCCTCAATGTTGAGAACCGAAACCCGCGGCGGCTCGGTGCCGCAGCCGCGAAACAGAATGCACTTGGAATTGAAGTAGCGCTCCATGGTCTGGTGGTAGTCGAGGTGGTCACGCGTCAGGTTGGTGAACACCCCCACGTCGAACGGGATTCCGTAAACACGCTGCTGTTCGAGGGCGTGGGAGGAGACCTCCATGACCGCCTCGGTGACTCCCGCGCCCAGCGCTTCGGAGAACAGTCGCTCGAGTTCCAGCGCCTCCGGCGTGGTGTGCGGCGCGGGGAGGACTTTGCCGGCGACGTGGTATTCGACCGTCCCGATCAGCGCGCTGTTGCGGCCGGCAGCGTGCAGAATGGATTCGATCAGAAAGCTGGTTGTGGTCTTGCCGTTGGTACCGGTGATGCCGGTGACCTGCAGTTTCTCCGCCGGGCGACGATAGAAGTTGGCGCTGATGCGGGCCAGCGCACGCCGCCCGTGCGGCACCTGCGCCCAGGCTATGCCCGGCCTGGGTTGCTCCTGAGCGGAATCGGTGACCACCGCAACCGCGCCGTTGGCGATGGCGGCGTTGATGTAGCGGTTGCCGTCGGTGGTTTCGCCGCGCATGGCTACGAAGCAGTCCCCTGGCTTCACCCGGCGCGAGTCGTACTCCACGCCGGAGATCTCGGCGTTGCCGCTCTGAAGCAGGACTTCCGCCCCGTCGAGAAGATGAAGGAAGGTCATTGCTCGCATTATAGCTACTGGTTTCGCGGCCCTGCATAACCCCAGCCCTTAGTTGTCATTCTTCCGGCGAGCGAAGCGAGAAGGGAGAATCTGACCATTCACTTGGCGCCACCTGAAATGGTAGTGCTTGCATCTTTCTTGGATCCTCCGCTCGGCTTTGCCTCGCGAAGGATGACATTCTCGTGAAGCGAATACTCACGGCGCGAACCGCACGGCCACGCGCCCGCCGGGGGCGATGCGCGTGCCCGGCGCTGGCGCCTGCTCACGGGCCAGGCCATCGCCGATCACGTCAATCTCGAAGCCGGCCTCCTGCGCCATCTCGACCGCGGCACGCACCGGCTTGCCGATCAGCGATGGCACCACCAGGCCGCCGCTCTCAACGTCCATCACCACCGTCCCCGAAGCTGGCGCCAGGCTCGCTTGCGGCTGAGCGGCTACCGGCGCCGGCGAGCCCATCTGCGCCGCCGGCGCAGCCCAAGCAGCAGGTTTCTCGCCCGGCATGTCGGCCACTGCCATCTCCGGGCCGCCGGCCAGCCGGTCAGGCGAACTTTCGTCCAAGTCGGAGTCTTTGAGCTTGGTCTGGAGCAGACGGCGGCTGGGCGCCTTGACGTCCGTGTCATGCGGCACGTTCAGATATTCGAGCGCCTGCTGCATCACGCGCTGGAAGACCGGGGCGCAGATTTGTCCGCCCTGGTGCAGGCCCACCGCCGAATCTAGAATCACTGCCACCGTCAGCGCGGGATTGTTGATGGGCGCGAAGCCGGCGAAGGAAGCCACGTATTTCGAGCGCGAATAGGCGCCGGTCAAAGGATCAACCTTCTGCGCCGTGCCGGTCTTGCCGGCGGCGCTGAAGCCGTCCAGTTGCGCCTTGCGGCCGGTGCCGCGCAACACCACCTGCTGCAGCATCATCTTCATCTGCGCCGCAGTCAGGTTGGAGATGACCCGCCGCTGTTCCGCCGGCGGTGCGCTGCCGGGATGATCAGCAGCTTCGCGCAGTCCTGCCTGCGGCGCGGCCACGATGTGCGGCGCCTGCCAGACGCCGTCGTTCGCGATGGTGGAGATCATCCCCGCGAGTTGCAGGGCCGAAATGCCGATTTCCTGCCCCATGGAGATGGCGCCGATCGAAACCTTCGACCAGCGGCTCACCGGCTTGGCCAGCCCGCGTGTCTCCCCGGGCAGTTCGATGCCGGTTTGCGTTCCGACGCCAAAGGCGCGGATGTAGTGGTCAAAGCGCTCCTCGCCCAGGCGCAGCCCCAGCTTGATGGCGCCCACGTCGCTGGACTTGGCGATGATGTCGGTGACGGGGATGACGCCGAACTTCTCGTGGTCGCGAATGCGCATGCCGCCGATCACGATGGCGCCCATCTGGCAGTCG
>JAHFUA010000083.1 GCA_023265315.1 Acidobacteriota bacterium
CTGGTGGCCGAGTGCACAGATGCCTCGGTGGCCACGCTCCAGGACCTGAATCCCAGCCTGCTCCGCATGACTACCCCCAAGGACGGTGACTTCGAACTCAAGCTGCCGCGGGGAACCAAGGACAAGTACTTGACCAATGTCGCCGCGATTCCGGTGGACAAGCGAGTGTGGTGGCGGTACTACAAGGTGGCGAGTGGCGACACGCTGGCGAGCATCGGGCGCAAATACCACACCACGGCGAGCGCCATTGCCACCGCCAACGACCTGCGTGCGAGCGATACTCTTCAGCCCGACAGCAAGCTGATTATTCCCATTGCTCCGGGCAACGGAAGGGCTGCGAACAGGGTCACCTTCGCCAGAACAATCCTGCGTTACCGCGTGCGCAGGGGCGACACCGTGTTCTCGGTGGCCGACGATTTTGGTGTTCCCGCCGAGAGCCTGCGGCAATGGAACCATCTGCACGGAACTCAACTCCATCCGGGGAAAATCCTCATCATCCACCGGGCGGTGGCTGAACCCGAACCGGCTCGGGCTACAAAGGCCTCGGCGCGGCGCGGGACAACGGCAGCTAAGTCGAAGTCGAGCAATAACTTAACTGCTTCCCAGCGCCGGGTCCACCGGGTCAAGCCGGGGGAAACGCTGTCTAGCATTGCGGCGGAGTACAACACCACGGTGGCCCAGTTGCAGCGCAACAACAAGCTGGCCTCTGCCACCATCCATCCTGGCGACACGCTGATCATCAGCGAAGCCCGCTGACAATCGCTCACCTCGCCAATCCTTTCCGGAAGCGGGTATAGTTGACAGGGTGTTTGCTGTTGCTATAATCCGCGCCGGTTCTCGACAGGTGTACTCATTGGCCGAATCCGGCTCAAAGCTCAGGAGGAGACATGACGTTCGACGACCCGACCCTCTACGGACGCAATGATGACGACATCGATGAGTACGGCGATACCGGCTACGGCGATGTAGAGGAAGATTACGAGGAAGAGGAAGAAGAAGAAGCGGAGGAGACCCCGGTGGTAGGCGGCCTGGGCGGAGAGAGCGGCGCACCCGTGGCAGGCGAAGCCCCGCCGCCAGCTCCTCCGAAGAAGAAAGCGCGGGCGCGCAAGAAAGCCGCGCGCAAGAAGGCAACGAAGAAGGGCCCGCGCAAGGCCGCTAAGAAGAAAGCGGCGCGCCGCGGGGGCGGTGCCCGCAGAAAGAAGGCTGCACGCCGGGGCGCAGGGCGGAAGAAGGCGGCCGGGAAAAAGAAGGGCAGGCGCCGGCGCTAGCCAGCACAGTGGCGGATCAGATCGGCCCCACCAGGCCGGCAGGACCAGCGAGAGCCGCGGGACGCCGCGGCTCTCTGATGTCTATTTCCCTCCCTGTACGGCAGCCAGGCAGCGCGCATACAACTCCAGCAGGTGCGCCGCATAATCTTCTGCCTTGTTCATGGTTGAACCCTGAAACCCGGTGCCGGGAGACCCGGTCTTGCCGTAGCCGGTGCTCATGGCGACGAATTTCATCAAGTCGAGGGCGATGTCTTCATTGCGGCGCGAGCCGACTGCGATACCGGCAATTTGTTCCATGATTCCCTCCAACAATGACTCCCCGTAGTCAGATGCGGTAGCGCGGTGGTGGATAGCTAAGGGTTGGAAACACAAATCCCCCACTCTTCGAAAAGCGCCCTTCGACTTCGCTCAGGGCAGGCTCCACGTGGGGCACCCCACCCTCAGGTTTCGATGGCGACGTGGCACACGCGGCCGACGAGGTAGTCGGCGAACGTCTTGCCCTCCTCCACCTCGATGAGGTCCACCGGGTACGAAGGGTTCTGCGGCCTCAGTACCAGGTTGTTACCCACCTGCTCCACATACTTGACGGTGCAGGCGTCTCCCTTGCGCACGGCGTACATGTTCTGCTCGCTGCGGTGGTAGGGCTTGAGCGAGTTGTAATGACGGTCGATGAGCACGGTGGCGCCGGGCAGCAGGCGGGGGTACATGCTCATGCCGTCGCGCGCGTCCACCTTGACCAGAACGAAGCGGCGCCAGTCGTCGCGCGGCGAGGCCGGGTCGGGGCGCAGCCGCTTCAGGAACGTCTTCTTGAACTTGAGGATATCCTTCACGTTCTCATTGGTGACCAGGGGCTCGCCGGCGGCGATGGCGCCCTCCACCAGCAGCACGTTCTCGAAATCGTCCTCGGCGGGCGGCAGGATGCTGGCGCGCTTGTTGATCTCCTGGGGATCGAGCAGGTCGAGCACCGACATGTGCTGTACGGTGAGCACCTTGTCCATTCCGGTGAGGCTGAGGGAACGCTTGCGGTTGAGGAAGTTGGAGATGTGCGCCTGCTGGAACCCGGTCTGTTCGGCGAGCCTCAAGCCGGTGAGTTCGCCGGCATCAATGCGGGCCCAGAGCGCCTTGCGGAGGTTTTCTTGCAGCGCCTTGAATTTCATAGCTTGCCAAATATAACGGAAGGATATAAGCCATGCAAGTGTAATAACGATAAGAGAATAAAAGTGTTGACAAAGTATGTTCCCCAGAGATATAAGATGAATATTCTGTATGTCTGGTAGAAGGATGGGGCCGATTCCGATGTGCGATTTAGGTGGTGCGCCATTTCCGGAGGAACCGGCAGGCAGCCGGGAATTCCTGGAGTTTCGCCGCAAGGTGTGCGAATCCGAGATGCTTTCTGCCGCCATGGAGCGGCTGCTCGAGGCCATCCGTTTCAGCGGGCGGCTTTCGATCGTAGTGCAGAACGGCCGGGTGCTGAAGTCCGGCTACGAGGAAGGATACTTTTGCCGCCGCAAGGACCGCCGGTTGCTGTCCTGAAACGGCCGGCGCGGGTTTTTTGACAACTAAATAAATCAGGCAGGTCGTCGCAACACAAGCGAGCCCTGCATCGCAGGCGAGGCCCCGTCGAGGGGGAACGCCTGCGGTGCAGGGTTTTTTTTATGGCTGCGGCGCTGCGACTGGAGGCGATTGTGAGCGGAGAACTGCAAGCCATTCGAGTGGAGCTCAAGTACTGCGAAGCCTGCGGGGCGCTGTGGCTGCGCCCACGCAACAGCAACGCACCCTATTGCAGACGCTGCGACAAGGTCATGGCGGAGCTGTCACGCACGGGCCGGACGAAACCGGCGGAGAGGAAGAGAGCATGAACATCTCGTCATCTGCATGCGTGGCTCGCGCCCCGGGGAGGGCCGGCCCGCAAGCTGAGCGTGCGCCCCTGGCGGCGTATCGTGGCCGCACCCTGGGGCTGTTGCGGCGCTACTTCCGCATGGCGCTGGATATCGGCAGGCTGCCATCACTGTTGGGGCGCGAGTTCTTCCGCGCGCGCGTCACTTCGTACCACGTGCACAGTTTTGAAGATGTCGTCATCCTGGTGCACGACGTGGAGCGCTGCCTGGACAGGCTCGATGAGTTCGCGCGCGAACTGGTGGCCCGCGTCGTGCTGCAGGAGTACACCTGGGACGAGGCCGCCGTGCTGATGGGCTGCGGCCGGCGCACAGTCGCACGGCGGTTCCCGCGGGCGCTGGATCGGCTGAGCGAGATCTTTCTGGAGGTGGGATTGTTGCGGCCGTTTCCGGCCTCCGGCACAGAGGGCGCACCGGCTTGTCAAGAGGCCAACGACGGGCAAAACTGCGCAACTAGCTGTGCCGCAAAGCAATAAAGTTGTCTAGCAGGTGGCACTATGGACCCGTTCGACCTGCTATTCTGAAATTAGAAGTCGAGCAAACAAGAACGAGGGAGCGCAGGGGCGCTCCCCTATTTGCTTTCAGGGAGAAGCCGTTGCCGAAGCCGCGAGCCCACTGGAAGCCCAGCCGCAACCCTCGCAGTGACGAGCGGCGGCAATGGGCAGCGGCAGTGGTACAAAAAGCCGCGCCGAAGATCGTGGACAGCTTGATCGAGGCGGCCGAGTCGTTAGGTGAGCGCGGGCAGACGTCCCAAAGCAAGCCGGCAAGCCACGGGGCGGAGGAAGGTGAAGGGGAATCGCTGGCCGCTCTGCTTTTGCGGCTCCTGCGCACGCCGGATACGGGCGAAAACAGTGGACTGGAAGATGCCGGGGCGCATGCGGTGACGACCGCCAGCGAAAATCCGTCGGTAGGGTAGAATGAGAGTCTTCTGGCCAAGGCCGGCAGGATTGCGGCCACGGCGAGTTCGACCGATGGATCTGACTTGGGTGACTCCACGGATTGCCGTGGGTGGCGGTATCTGGACAGACGCGAACATGGCCAAGGTGGCCGCGGCCGGCGTTACGCATATCATTGACATGCAGGTGGAATTCGATGACACCCCCCTGGCTGAGGGTTATGGCATCGAGGTGTTCTGGAACCAGGTGGATGACGATTTTCAGCCCAAGCCGGCGGAGGTCTTCCAGCCGGGGATCGAGTTTGCCCTGGCGGCGCTGGAGAGCCCGGAGAACAAGCTGTTGATTCACTGTGCCGCCGGCGTCCACCGCGCCCCCATGATGGCCCTGGCGCTGCTTCGTGCGCAGGGATGGGATCTACAGGAAGCCATGGAACTGATGGAGGAAAGGCGTCCGGTGGTGGACTTTGCGGACGTGTACGTGCGCAGTGTGGAGGATTTCATCCGCAACTACGCAGGCGCGGGCAAACGTTAGCCTGCGCTGTCCGGCGATCGCCGGGGGTGCCCCACCCTTCGCGGGTTTCGAAGGGTGGGAGAAGCCAATCCAGAACCGTCTTCAGTTGCTCTGTAGAGGAATTGTGGGTTTCGTCATTGCCCCCCTGGTGTCTTCAAAACCGGGAGACACAAGGATGGGGGGACCCTCGGCACTGTTTGGTCCGAAGCAGATGAAAACAAGAATTCTCGAGCATAGCCGCCACCAGCGGCTTTTTTGTTGCCTAATGTCGCTGCTGCTGGCAGTCGGAGTGGCCCGGCAGGTCCAGGCCGTGACCACGACCACAGTGCAGGACGTGGTGTACCGTGCCGATGGCCAGCCAGCCAAGGGCACGCTGGTGATCTCGTGGCCGGCGTTCACCACCGCGGCCAATCTCGCCGTGGCTGCCGGATCCATGAGCGTGGCCATCGGTCCGCAGGGCGCGATCAGCATAGCCCTGCTGCCCAATGCCGGCGGAACCCCGGAGGGCACCTATTACAAGGTGGTCTACAAGCTGGACGACGGGTCCACGAGCGAAGAATACTGGTCGGTGCCGGCGACGAGCACTACCACGATCGCGGCGGTGCGCTCCAAAATCGTTCCCAGCGGTGTGGCCATGCAGGTGGCGTCGCGCCAGTACGTGGACAGCGCCATCGCGGCTGCGTTCGCCGGCGACCACAGCCCCTTCCCCAGGGTCGTGACTTCGTTCAGCGGCCGCACCGGCGACGTAATGCCGGTGGACAAAGACTATGCCTACTCGCAATTGAAGAATATTCCCTCGAGCTTCAACGCGGGGCAGCTCCAGGGCAAGAACCTGGACGCTCCCACCGTGGCCGGTCAACAGCCTACCTACGATGGCGCGAAGTTTGTCGAGCAGGCCAAGCAGGCCAGCGACTTCCGCGATTTCGGCGCCAACGGCGACCTGATCGCCGACGACACCAGCGCCGCCAACAGCGCCATTGTGGCACTGGCCAGCAACGGCGGGTCCATCCAGCTTCCCGGTTCGACCAACTTCTTCTGGATGAAGCTCAGTGCGCCGCTGAACCTGAGCAATACCGGAAATTACAAGATCGCAGGTGCGGCAGACTCGACCGGATTTACCTACTGCGGCAACGGCAGCGGGCCGGTGGTGAACGCCAATAATTCCTTTAACCTGGGCCTTCAGGACCTTGCCATCTACGGCCACTGGCGCGACAACTGCAGTTCAACGTACGCGACCGCGGGTATCGCCTGGGACAAGACCGGGACCGGCGCCTGGAGCGCCACCCGGCTGATGGTCAATCGCGTGACCATCACTGCGGCGCCGCAGGGCGACATCAGCACCCCAAACTTCACGTGCGTGGACATCTCCCCGACCTCACAGGTCAAGGTCGAGGACGGCAAGTTCTACAACATCACTTGCAATCCCAGCGGCGGCATCGGGTTTCACATTGGGCCCTCCCCCAACGCCAAGAATGAGATCTTTTTCAACAACAATGTGAGCTTCGGTCAGTACGGGTATAAGTTCGACGGGGGCTCGTATCACATCAAGTACGGTGAAGTGGGAAACCTGACTGAGAGCGCTCTGTGGTTGGGCGGGGCCAGCCATCCGGTCAGCGTGGATGGCCTGTTAAGCGCGGCCAACAAGCAGTTTCTCACGCTGGGGCCCAGCTTCGGACACCAGCCCATCACGCTCTCCCATATCGACAACGGATGGGACAACCTGGCCACAGCCCCATGCTATTGGGATCTGGGTGGGGCGCAGTATTTCCTCGCGTTCAGCAACACCTGGTGGGACACCAGCTCTGCAACGCCGTACGCCCTTTGCGGCAACAGTAGCAGCGCAGGGATGTTTCTCAACAATTCGTTTGCTTGGAAGGTGGGCGGAGCGAGTGCCGGCTACTACGACATGCTGCCGCCCCCGGCCACCATCCAGCAGTTACTCGGGCCGAGCTACGGTTTTTATCACGGCGGCAACATCGTGGTGGGTTCGGTGAACCCGAACACCGACAACGGGCTTTCCTTCCTCCAATCCACCGGGGGAACGCGGCACGGCTTGCGCATCTTAGAGACCTCCACCCCCAGGACCGACGGAGCCATACCGGTGGCCAGTGATAATCCCTACCTGGGTGACGGGGTGGTGGAGGTGGCGGGTCCGGGGGCGGCCACCGTGCTCCCCGGCTGCACGGTCACGGGCGGAGACACCTCGCAAAGCTACGCCTTCTGGATGTTCGCGAAGGACGCCGACGGCAAGCGCACCACCGAAGCCCACACCTTCTGCAGTGGCCCGGCAACCCTCGACAGCACGCATCAGATGACCTTCCAGTGGGTGGGTACGCCCGGTTCGCTGAGCTACGACACCATGTTTCTGGTGAACGGGCAGTCCTGCTTCATCGGGAACACGGGCGCGACCTCCATCACCGTGAGTGCGATGCCGGCCTGTGATAATGCGTACCTCCGGCCGACGCAGAACGAAGCCGAGTACGTCAAGCTGCGCGGCAAGGGTGTTTACGGTTATGGCCCCACGAGCCCTGCCAGCCCGAGCTGGTGGATTGACAACGCCGCCGGGGTCGCCTCATTTTCCGGCGGCGTTTCCGCGCCCAACCTGGCGCCGCTGTGCACTGCATCCAACGCCCAGACATGCATCAACGCGCTGGCCGCTACCGGCGGCACCGTGTATTTGGGAGCGGGAACCTATACCGGCACCATTACCCTCCCGGACAACGGCAACTGCGTGAACCTGGTCGGCGCCGGCATCGATCAAACCGTGCTCACCGTCAGCTCGTCGGCGAGCGCAGTGGTCACCAAGGCCAACAGTTCGCTGCCCTTGGGCTGCCGCATCACCGACCTCACCATCGACGGCAGCCTGCAGGCGACCTACGGCCTGCGATTGCAGAAGGGCAAGGGCTGGCAGATCCAGCGCGTCAAGGTGAAGCGCGTCCTGGCGGCCACGGGCGAGGGCGTCGTGCTGGGCGAATCCTCGGGCACCAATGCTGAGTTCTATGAGGCGCGGATCCGCGACCTCACCATTGCCTTCGAGTCCGGCGACTACACTTCGAACGCGCGGCCGCTGAACGGCCTGCACCTGCTCACCACCGCCACGGACAACTTCGTGAGCGACGTGACCGCCTGGAACATGTCCGGCGCTGGCGTGGTGGACGACGGCGGCGATAACCAGTTCGACAAGATCCACGTCTATGGTTTTCCGTTGCTCACCTATTACCCGAATTACGCCATGGAGGTGCTGGGCAATGCGCACATCACGCATCTGACCGCGGACGGGGTGAACAGCGGCGGCGTGCACGTCCGCGGCAACGGCAACAGCGTGACCAACAGCACCTTCCAGTGGCCGAGCGGAGGGCAGGTCTCGGGAGCCTTCCCAGTGGTTGCCGATGCCGGCACCGATTACAACGTCTACCGCGACAATGTTGTGCGCAGCGCCTCGGGCCTGGTGATCTCCAGCGTGGGTGCCATCTTTGCCAAGGTCGGCGCCAGCTATTTTCCGGGGAATAACACCGAGATCGCCGGCAACGTGAACTATAACGACCCGACCGACGGCGCTTTCGTCGCTTTCTATCCAGTGGGGTTCCAGGTGACGGGAGCGGTCACACCCAATGCCGGCTACACCTTCGTTACACCTTTCAACAGCAAGCCGACGATCGCGGTGCGCAAAAAGAGCGGTCAAACCGCTGATCTGTTCGATTGCTTCGACACCGACGGTGCCAGCAAGCTGTGCTCAGTCGATGGCGCCGGCAATGCCGTCTTCGCCGGCGTTACCGCTCCACTGATCGGAAACGCCAGCACGGCCACGGCTTTGGCGGCCATTGGCACCGAATGCAGCTCCGGCCAAGCCGCGCGCGGCGTGGACGCCAGCGGAAACGCCGTTGGTTGTTTCGCCCCCAGCGGCACGGCAAACGCGACGAGCATCCAAGGCAAAGCGGTTGATTCCGGAGTGGCGTCGGCTTCGGCGGGACAGGTGGTGGGCGTGGTGGCGCCTGACGGAGCTAGCATCAGAGCCCAGACGAAGCAACCGCTCGACACCCGTGATGATCCTGGCTCCACTTTAGATGCGCGGATTTCCGGTCGCATCGCGGCCGCTGGAAGTTCTGGAGCAGCTATTCAAGCCGAGGCGGGGACATGGACTGCCAACCCCGCCTGGGGCTCTTATCCGGTGCACCTGATTCTGATGCCGGGGACTACATTCATCAACACGAGTCTCAATATCCCTTGCAACGTGACCCTGGAGCATCGGCAAGGCGCGATTCTCAAGCCCGCTTCAGGAACCACGGTTACCATTTGTAATCCCCCGGTGGCCACGTCCATGCAGCAGATTTTCGATATTTCTGCTGGGGGCTGGATCGTTCCCTCTCGTGGCACGATCTATGTGCCCTGGTATGGGGTCGAT
Organism: Acidobacteriota bacterium; assembly: GCA_023265315.1. Classification (GTDB taxonomy): domain Bacteria; phylum Acidobacteriota; class Terriglobia; order Terriglobales; family Acidobacteriaceae; genus JAHFUA01. Next base: position 8,972 of record JAHFUA010000083.1, read on the forward strand.
TGCTCGGAGACTACTGACTCCAGTTCCATTCTGAACGCCATGACGGGCACGATTGACCGCTTGAGCTATCGCACCGTGGAGCAACCCGCCGTGTGCCAGATCCGGGTAGACGACATCTGGGATTCGTTCGGCCAGGAAAGCCTCACCTGGCGAGGCGCGGGGCCAAATTCGGGCAATGGCGGCGGCGCTCGCATCACCGGATGCAACGGCCCCGCGGGCGGCGGGCCGGTGCTGCGCATCAACCGCTCCGGCTACAACCTGTTCGAGAATCTGGTCATCCAGTCCAAGGGTTCCAGTTGCTCCTCCAACTTCACCGGCGCGATTGAAACCTTGAACAGCGGCAGCAGTGGATATACTTCCACACACAACAAATTCCGGAGTTTGTTCCTAACCACCAACGTCAACGGGCAGCAGATTAGCAACTGGTACGGCGTGCGCATCGAAGGAACGCCCAACCAGGAGATGTACGGCTTTGAAGATCTCATCATCCAGGGGCAGAACAGCGCCAACAGCGAGTGCTTCTGGCAGAACGATGGCAACGCCGACAGCACCAGCATCAAAGGAACCAGGACCGAATTCCACGGCTGCTACCACGGCATCCGCGTTGACGGCGGCTCCGTGAGTATCGAAGACGCGAACCTGACCGGGAACGGGCGGTACAGCCTGTTCGGCTCGGGGGGCGCGGCCATCTATGAGAACGGCGGCTGCGTCGGTTCCATCGTCAGACTCGTCATGGGCGATGGCTCGGGACAGTTCATCAAAAACAGCCACTACCAGAATCGGACTTGCAGCCACTACATCTGGGGAATCCAAGCGAACCCCGACGATGTAGACCCCGCCGTATATCACCTGGAAGCGCCAGGCGGAACGCAGGTTCTCGGCTCCAACGCCTTCGCCATCGGCGCCTACAGGACGCTTCACAACAACACCATCATGGGTTACGACGGTGACGCTTACGGGCCGAACGGCACCGTGATCGACCTCGGGGGGAACAACCTAACCGCAAACAATGGGTCGTCATATCAGCTCACCAACCAGCCTTGGAAGGGATCCAACTTGCGGCAATCGGCCTACGGGCCCACAGCCGAAGTTAATTCTCAGAATCCCGGGGGATGGGCGCTCAAAACCAGCACTGGACTGCCTATTCCCGGGCTGGGGCTTAACAACACGCAGAGCAATGGTGTATTTAACGCTGCGGTTGATCACATGCTTTTGGGCGATGGGATTATGGAATTCACCGGCATGCCGGGCGCGTTTGCCGATCCCATCACCTACAACATCAGCGACTGCGGAAGTGGTTGCTCACAACAACTGATTCTGCGTCTCTACCCCAAGGATGCTGCTGGCAACCGCAGCACCCCTACTGTCGAACAAGTCGTTTACGCCCCGAACACGCTGGATGGTTCGCACTACGTCACCGTGAACTTGACCTATCCTGTGCCTGGCGCGTCCTCTTACGATGTTGTCTGTCGCAGCGGCAGCGGGGGTTCCGGTGCCGTAGCCACCGGGGTTTCGCTCCCCTACACCATCACCGCTAATCCAACCTGCTCCGGCTATACCCCTTCCACCGGCGCCGGCAATCTCAACGAAAGCGCCGGAATCATCTGGCGCACGGTGCAGGGACAAAAATTTCATTGGGGCAGTGGAACCCTGACTGGGTACAGCGATGGTGGCAGCACCACGAAGTGGAGTATCAACGGTGCGACGGGCGTTGCTTCCTTTACCGGTGGAGTGACGGCGGCGCTTGCCGGAAACGCCAGCACGGCCACGGCCTTGGCCTCGACCCCGACCCAGTGCTCGACCCACAATTTCGCCACCGGGATCGCGGCCAGCGGCAATGCCAACTGCGCACAACCAGCAGCAGCGGACATTAATGGCCTCGGCGGCGCGGCCACGCTGAACGTAGGCACGACCTCGGGCACGGTGGCGGCCGGCGACGATTCCCGCTTCAACTGCGACGTGACCAAGAATCCCTGCCGCGTTGCCGCCACCTCGCTCACCGGGCAGACGGCCTCGATCGGGAACACCACCCTCTACACCCCCTCGGCGGCCGGACAGTACCGGGTGGTGCTGAGCCTGTGGACCATGGTCGCGGGCTCGAGCGGCACCGTCTCCTTGAGCTTGTCGGCGAACACTGGAAGTGGGGCCGAGAGTTTCGGCAGCTCCAGCCTGGACCTCACCAAGGTCAACTCGGGTGGCCAGGTCAGCGGCCAGTGGAACATGCACGTGGGCGCCAACCAGGCGATTTCGTACAACACCACGCTGACCTGCTCCAGTTGCGGTTCGCCGCAGTACGGCATCGACGTGGTGGTCGAAAGGTTGCAGTGAGCCGCCCGGTTGTATTAGCCCCAGCTTGATCGAAGACCTGGACTTGCTGCTCGAGCTGGGGACCTTGCTGGACGAGCAGCCGCTGTCGTTGCGGGAGCGCACGCAGATTGGCCGGCTGGAGCGGCCGGACGGGCGCTCCCATGCCACGGTCCGCGATTTCCTGGGGTGGGGGCTGCTGACGATTCGCGACAAGCAGGGGAAGCGCTTGCCGCTGGCGCCGAACCGGGCGCAGCGCGAGTTTTCCCGCCGTTGCGGGCGGCGCAACATCGTGCTGAAGGCGCGCCAGGTCGGGATAACGACCTGGGTTGCGGCGCGGTTTTTCCTGCACACCATCCTGCGGCCGGGGACGGTGAGCGTGCAGGTGGCGCATGACCTGGCCTCGGCCGAGGAGTTGTTCCGCATCGTGCGGCGGTTCCTGGAGAACCTGCCGGAACGGCTGCGCAAGGGTGCGCTGCAGACGTCGCGCGCCAACGTCCGCCAGATCGTCTTTCCGCGTCTGGACAGCGAGTACCGGGTGGAGACGGCGGCGGACCCCAACGCCGGCCGCGGGCTCACCATCCGTAACCTGCACTGTTCGGAGGTGGCCCGCTGGCCGCGTGATCCGGCCGAGACCCTGGCTTCGCTGCGCGCGGCGGTGCCGCCCGACGGCGAGATCGTGCTGGAATCCACGCCCAAGGGCGCCGGCGGCTGCTTTTACGACGAATGGCAGCATGCGGAGCAGAAGGGCCTCGTCCGGCACTTCTTTCCGTGGTGGTGGGAGGCCTCGTACCGGCGCGACGCCGTGGAGGTGCTGCCGCTGAGTGTGGAGGAAGAAGAACTCACCAGGAACTGCGGGCTCGAGCCGGCGCAGATCGCCTTTCGCCGTGAGATCCAGGCGGAATTCCGCGGCCGTTGCGCGCAGGAGTATGCCGAAGATGCCGAGAGCTGTTTCCTGGCTTCTGGAGAATGCGTATTCGAGTTACAACCGATTGAGCAGCGTCTGGCGAATTGCGGCGAGCCACTGGAGGCGCGCGACAACGGGCGACTGCTGATCTGGTTCCCGCCCACCCCCGGCAAGCGCGGCGACCGGAGGTGGATCATCGGCGTTGATCCGGCGGGCGGCGGCACGCTCGGCGACTATGCTTGCGCGCAAGTGATCGAGCGGTCCAGCGGCATGCAGTGTGCCGAACTGCTCGGCCACTTTACCCCGCGGGAGCTGGCGCGGCACGTCGCTGAACTGGGCCGTCAGTATGGCGACGCCCTGATCGCCGTGGAACGCAACAACCACGGGCACGCGGTGCTGGCACACCTGACCGATGGAGAAGGCTACGCGAACCTGTACGAGCAGAAAGGCCAGGCTGGCTGGCTGACCACCACGGCTACCCGCCCTCGCATGATCGAGCATCTGGCGGTGCTGCTGGCGCAGGATCCGGAGCTGTTCTTCAGCCGGCGTCTGCTCCAGGAGTGCCGGACCTTTGTGCGCCACGCTGATAGCTCCTCCGGCGCCACCGGTGGCGCGCACGACGATTGCGTGCTGGCCATGGCCATCGCGCAGATGGTCAGGCAGGCCGGCACGGGAAGCCATTCCCGAAACGGAACGGCATTCCGGAAGCCCTTGGGCGCCACGGAAGTTCGATGAAAGCGGGTGCTTGCGCGCATTGCGAATTCCGAACCATACTGGAGTTGTTCACCGTTTCTGATCATCGGAGGTAACCTGCTGGTATGGCTTTGATTGCCGTCCAGCATATTCGGCGAATGCGTGGTGGCGCGCAGGGTCACCTGATGCGCATCTCGGACGGCCACTTTTATGTGGTCAAGTTTCAGAACAATCCACAGCACATCCGGGTTCTGGCTAATGACTTGCTAGCGACGCGGCTGGGTCTCTCCATCGGATTGCCGATGCCGCCGGCCGAAGTGATTGAGGTCGGGGAATGGCTCGTCGGGCATACACCCGAGTTGGCGATTGAACTGGGGGGAAAGAGAGTTGCGTGCGAGCCGGGACTACAATTCGGTTCGCGCTATGTAGTCGATCCGCCGGAAGGCCAGGTGTTGGACTACCTCCCGGAAAGCTTCCTCTGGGGTATCCGGAACCTGGGGGATTTTGCCGGCATCCTCGCGTTTGATAAGTGGACATGCAACGCCGACGGCCGCCAGGCGGTCTATTGGCGAAAGTCCGATGAGTTGGGCTACAGTGCCGCGTTCATCGACCAAGGGTACTGTTTTAACGATGGGGATTGGGTATTTCGCGACTCTCCGCTGCGCGGAGTGCACTCCTCCAACCGGGTGTATACCGCGGTCACGGGCTGGAAATCGTTCGAACCGTGGTTGTCGGCGATCGAAGCATTAGACGCGAGCGCGATCGGGAACATCGCATCGGCGATTCCGCCGGAGTGGTACGATGGCGATTGGGACGCCCTGGAGAAGCTGGTGGATTCTTTGGCCAGACGGCGTACCCGGGTGAGGGAACTGATCACGGAGTTTCGCCACTCGTCGCGGCAGCCGTTCCCGAACTGGCAAGATGACTGAAAACCGTTGGACAACGGGAGCCGTGGTTGAAGCTTTTGAGCCAAGAGCTAAGAGCTAAGAGCCAATGGCCGGTTTGAAACAATGCGAATTCTTCCTGCTCCGCTATGTGCCGGATGCGGTGAAGGACGAGTTCGTCAATATCGGCGTGGTGCTGGTAGAGCCGGGCGCCAATGGCGCCGGCCACGCGGAAGTGCGTTTTACGCGAGACTGGCAACGGGTGAAATGTCTCGACCCGGCGGCCGACCTGGAGATGCTCGAAAGCCTTGAAGACGATCTGCGGGCGCTCTTGAAGGAAGCCAGCCGGGCGGAGTTCATCTGCAACATCAACGAGTCGTTCTCGAATATTTTGCAGCTCTCGCCGGCCAAGGCCTGCCTGACCGAGTCTCCGGCAGAAGAACTCGGGCGGCTGGCGGAAATGTACTTGGAGCGAGTGCGGCGTCCGGCGGGCAAGGGCGCGGCGGCGGGGCGGCAGTTGATCGCGCAGCGCATGCGCGAAGCCTTCGAGCAGGCGGGCGTGTGGAAGCTGATGCGCAAGCGCATCGCGGTGGCGCAGTACACGCACCCGGGCGATCCGCTGAAGATCGACTGCGGCTATCGGCCGAACGGCGAGCTCAAGCTGTTCCACGCGGTCTCGCTGGCCAGCGACGTGGACGCCGCTAAAGTACTGGCGTTCACTTATCCGCAGATCCGTGAGGGCATGGCGCGCCTGGAGCAGGCCAAGACGTCGCTGACCGCCATCGTCGAAGACGATCTCGACCGCACGGGCGAGCCCATCGCCTTCGCCCTGGGCACGCTGGCTCGCAGCCAGATCGCGGTGGCGGCGCAAGCGGAACTGCCGCGCCTGGCGGAAGTGGCAAGGCGGGAGTTGAGGGTGTAACCCTGCACCACGGAGACACGGAGGCACCAATTGACGTTTCTCCGTGTCTCGGTACCTCTGTGGTGAATTGTTCTGATCTGCGTTCATCCGCGTTGATCCGCGGTTAAGAAGTTCCCATAAATCCATGAATATTCGTGAGACATTGCGCGGCGCTCTGCGCCGACTCGCTGGAACAGGTGTGCCTCGGAAGCGCCACACGCTGGCGCTGCCGTCCATTCTGCAAACCTACGGACCGCGAGCCGACGTGCTGCCCAAGCCGACGCCCCAGAACCTGCGGCGCTTTGCCGAGACGCCGGTGGCGCGCAAGGCCATCAACACCGTCAAGGACCGCGTGGCCGGCATGCGCTGGCGCGTCCAGCCCAAGAATGGACGCTCGCTCGACGAACTGCCCGATGCGGCAAACCGCATGCGCATCCTGACCGACAACTTCGATGCGCCCAATGCGGACGACTCCTTCCGCTCTCTGGTCGAGCAGGTGCTGGAAGACGTGATCGTGGGCGGCTTCGGGGCGATCGAGGTGCAGGTGTCGGGCGACGTTTCGCGGCCTCTGAACTTCTGGCCAGTGGATGGGGCGAGCATCCGCATGCGCACCGACTGGGACGGCCGTCCTGACTCGCCGCGTTACGTCCAGGTGACGGGCGCCTTCAGCCCCAACGCTCAGATCGTGCTGAACGATGACGAACTCAGCTACATCCGGCTGAACCCGCGCACGCACACACCCTTCGGGTTGGGCCGGCTGGAGGTGGCGTTCGAGAGCATCAGCGCCTTCCTGGGTGCGCACCGTTACGCCGCGCGGCTAGCCTCGAACTCGGTGGTGCAGTACGCGCTGTGGC
>JAHFUA010000084.1 GCA_023265315.1 Acidobacteriota bacterium
AAGTAGTCCACCGCCGAAACCACCGACACCGCCACCATGAACCAGATGGCCAGGTGCGCAATCACGTCGATGGGCAGGATGAAGTTCGCGGTGAGGTTCCAGTACAGCCATTTGTGATCAAGGATGACGGCGACCACGCTCACCATCTGCACGCAGGTCTTGAACTTTCCCAGGTCGCTGGCCTCGATGGTGAAGCCCTCGTTGGCGGCGATGGAACGCAGGCCGCTCACCAGGAACTCGCGCCCCACGATGACCACCGCGATCCAGGCGGGCACCACCCGCGGGTTGAACTGCACCAGGGCGATGAAGGCGGCGGCAATCATCAGCTTGTCGGCCAGCGGATCGAGCAGCATGCCCAGGGTGGTGATCTGCCCGCGGCGCCGCGCCAGGTAGCCGTCAAACGTGTCCGTGAGCGAAGCGGCGATGAACAGCAGCGAGGTCAGCAGTTCCCTCTGCCCGTGGACGCTGGAGAGATGCTGCGTCCTCAGCATCCACATCAGCAGGGGGATGCTGGCAATGCGGCTCAGCGTGATGTAGTTGGGTAAATTCACTGGGCATCCGCCTGGCACACGCCAGCCGCGTGCCCTCCGACGGGCATCGGGAAACGGACTGATTATCCCGCACAGCGGAGGGGGAAAGCAATGAGGGAAGGAGGGTAGGGAGTAGGGGAGAGGAACTCTAAGCCCTTACGAAGGTCTTGTCCTCGAGCGCCTGGCGAATGTAGCGCATCAGCGTAATCGCCTTATGCTCGGCCAGCAAGGTCGCCGTACCCAAATCTTCAAGGCTTACTGGGTTTGCCCTTTACGATCTTCTTAATGTCCATGGCCTTCTGCTGCCAACCTTCTAGGCGTAGATCCCTCGCTGCCGGATGGTAAACGCCACGCGATCAATCGCCAGCATGTACGCCGCGATGCGGTTGTTCACGTTGTGGGTCTCGGCATAGCGCACCACGTCCTCGAACGAGGAGCGCATGATGTGCTCGAGCTGCTCGATGACCACCGACTCCTTCCAGAAGTAGCCTTGCCGGTCCTGCACCCATTCGAAGTAGCTGGCGGTGACGCCGCCAGCGTTGGCCAGAATGTCGGGGAGGACGAACACTTTCTTCTCCGCCAGGATGTCGTCGGCCGCCGCGGTGGTGGGCCCGTTGGCGCCCTCGCACAGGATTCTGGCCTGCACCTTGTAGGCGTTCTGGGTGGTGATGACGTTCTCGGTGGCGGCGGGAATGAGCACGTCGCAATCGGTGATCAGCAGGTCGGCGGGATCGTGCGCCTCCGCGCCGGGGAAGCCGTGGATGGTGCCGTTGCGCTGCCGGTGTTCCGACAGTGCGTCCAGGTCGATGCCGTTCTTGTTGTAGAGCCCGCCGTCGATCTCGGCGATGCCGATGATCTTGTATCCCTGCTCGTGCATCAGCCGGGCGGCGTTGGAGCCCACATTGCCGAAGCCCTGCACGATCACGCGGGTCTCCTCGCGGTTCAGGCCCAGCTTCTTCAGGGCTTCGTCGCAGACCACCATGAGGCCGCGCCCGGTGGCCTCGCGCCGGCCGCGGGAGCCCCCCATGTTGAGCGGCTTGCCGGTGACCACCGCGGTCACCGTCTGCCGCATGTGCATGGAGTAGGTGTCCATCATCCACGCCATGATCTGCTCGTTGGTGTTCACGTCGGGCGCAGGGACGTCCTTTTCGGGGCCGATGAACTCGATGAGCTCGGCGGTGTAGCGCCGGGTGATGCGCTCCAGTTCGCCCATGGAGAGCTTGTGCGGGTCGCAGATGACGCCGCCCTTGGCGCCGCCGAACGGGATGTTGACCACGGCGCACTTCCAGGTCATCCAGCTGGCCAGCGCGCGCACTTCGTCGAGTGTGAGGTCGGGCGTGTAGCGGATGCCGCCCTTGGAGGGGCCGCGCGCGATCGAGTGCTGCACGCGGAAGCCGGTGAACACTTCCAGGCGCCCGTCGTCCATGGCCACGGGGATGTGCACGATGATCTCGCGGGTGGGATAGCGCAGGATCTTCCACAGACCCTCGTCGAGGTTCAGCTTCTTGGCGGCCAGGTCAAACCGCGCCGCTTGCGATTCCCAGGAATTGGTCTCCTTCTCCAGAGAGATGGTTGTCATAACAGGCTCCGATGAATCAGGCATGAAAAAAGGGCCACTGGACGTGCCCTTGCTCCGTTTGGCGAGGGATAAGTATAGGTAGGCGGCAAGCCGGAAGGCAAGCACAGGGGCTCAAGCCCTGAGATTTTGGGCAGCCTAGAGCTGGATCTCCATGCCCTCGGCGGCGGCGCGCACCTTGGGATAATGATTGCGCGCCACCTGCACCATGGAATCGATGCAGGCGTCGTCGTGGTCGGGATCGTGGTGGAACAGCACCAGTTCCTTGGCGCCGCTCTCCATCACGATATTGACGGCTTCCCGCCAGTGGCTGTGTCCCCATCCCCGCTTCTTGGCCGCATACTCCTCGGGAAGGTACTGGGCGTCGTAGATGAGCACGTCGGCGCCTTCGGCCAGTTGGCGGACATTCTTGTCGAACTGGGGAGGGCCCGGCTCGTTGTCGGTGGCGTAGACCAGGACCTTGTCCTCGGTCTCGAGGCGAAAGCCGAGGCAGCCCTGGGGGTGGTTCAGCCACTTGGTCTGGATGACGCAGTCGTCGAAGGCGATGCGGTCTTCCTCGAGGTCATAGAAGTGGCGTTCGGCGGCCATCTCGGTCATGTCCACCGGGAAGTAGGGGTCGGACATCTGGTCTTCGATGGCGTGCTTCAGCCCGCGCGAGCGATTGGAAGAGTGGAAGGAAAAGAAGCTGTCGCGGCTCTCGTAGAGTGGGGCGAAGAACGGGATGCCCTGGATGTGGTCCCAATGGAAGTGCGAGAGAAAGACGTGGGCGTCGATGGGCCGGTTGTCGAATTCGCGCTGCAGGTGCTTGCCCAGATTGCGGAAGCCGGTGCCGCAATCGAACACGTAGATGCGTCCGTTGATGCGCACCTCGACGCACGAGGTGTTGCCGCCGTAGCGCAGGTTCTCCGCTTGGGGAGTCGGAGTCGAACCCCGCACCCCCCAGAATCTGACCAGCATCGTCATTGCCGACCCGTTGTTCCCGGTGGGGTGATTGTCCCCGGAACGGCCCGCTGACTGCAATAGCCATCGGTGTACGGCAGCATAATTGGTAATTGGGTAATTTGGTAATTGGAGAACTGGCCGCACGTATAATCAGCACCTCCCTCGTCGAAGGTTGCAATGGTCCATCCTGATTACCAAGAGTTCTCGCGCCTGGCGCAGGACTCGACGCTGGTGCCGGTGACCAAGTCGGTCACCGCCGACCTGCAAACTCCGGTGTCGGCCTTCCTGGCGATCGCCGGCCGGGAGCGGCGGGCGTTCCTGCTGGAATCGGTGGAAGGCGGAGAAAAGATCGGCCGCTACACCTTCCTGGGCGCGCGTCCCTACATGGTGGTCACCGCACGCGACCGGCAGATCACCATCGAGCGCGGCAAAGAGCGAAAGAAGTTCCAGGGCAGCATCTTCGAGGTGCTGCGCGATCTTCTGGGGCAGCACCGCCCGGCGCCTGTGGAGGGCCTGCCGCCGTTCACCTCGGGCGCAGTCGGGTTCCTCGCCTACGACGTAGTGCGCCAGTTGGAGAAGCTCCCCTCCCAGGCCAAGGTGGACACGCACTCGCCGGACTGCGTGATGATGTTCTTCGACCGGCTGCTGGCCTTCGACCACTTGCGGCACCAGATCCACCTGATCGCGGCCGCCGATCTGACGCGCGAATCCCGGCGCGCGGCCTACGACCGGGCGGTGCGCGACCTCGCCGCTCTGGAAAAGCGGCTGGCGGCCGGCGTGCGTTCGCGCCATGTGCGGGGCGCGCGCAAGACCGGCGCGCTCAAAATCAAGCCGGTCACCAGCCGGCAGCAGTTCCTGGAGAGCGTCCGCCGGGCCAAGGAGTACATCGCCGCGGGAGACATCTTCCAGGTGGTGCTATCGCAGCGTTTCGACTTCGAGCCCGAGGCCGCGCCGTTCAACATCTATCGCGCGCTGCGCACGGTTAATCCATCACCCTACCTGTATTTTCTGCGCATCGACGACGCGCACATCCTTGGCTCTTCGCCGGAGATGCTGGTGCGGGTTGCCGGACGGCGGCTCGAGTACCGGCCCATCGCGGGCACACGCCCGCGGGGCGCGAACGACGCCGACGACAAGCGCCTGGAAGAGGAGCTGCGCCAGGACGAAAAAGAACGGGCCGAGCACGTCATGCTGGTGGACCTGGGACGCAACGACGTAGGCCGCGTCAGCGAGTACGGCTCCGTCAAGGTGCGCGATCTGATGTACGTGGAGCGCTACAGCCACGTCATGCACCTGGTCTCGGCCATCGAAGGCTGCCTGCGCCCGGAGCTCAGCGCGCTGGACGCCTTCGCCGCCTGCTTCCCCGCCGGCACCCTGAGCGGGGCTCCCAAGGTGCGGGCCATGGAGATCATCGAGGAGCTCGAACCGGTGCGCCGCGGCGTCTATGGCGGCTCCGTGCTCTATGCTGACTTCGCCGGGAACTTGGATTCCTGTATCGCAATTCGTACGATGGTCATGGACAAGAATCGTGCGTCCGTGCAGGCGGGAGCGGGAATAGTGGCTGACTCGGATCCGGAACGCGAGCACGAGGAGTGCATGAATAAAGCCAAGGCAGCGTTGCGGGCGGTGGAATTGGCCAGGGGAGGCTTGTAACGTGTACCGGCTCACACAATCATTTCCCAGAGAAGAGTTGTACGGGCTCACCAGCCAGATCCGCCGCTCAGCGGTATCGGTGGGCAGCAACATCGCCGAGGGCCAGGGGAGACTTTCGAAGAAAGATTTCCGCCATTTCCTGTCGCAGGCCCGCGGTTCTCTGTTTGAGTTGGAGACGCAACTGGTAATCGCATGCCGCCTAGGCTATGTCTTAGAGCCGAACCTGAAGGCAATTCTGAAGCAGTCGGGGGCGATCAATGCGATGCTGACCGGGCTGATGCAGTCCATGTCGTCGAAAGCTGCTTGAGGACGTGAAACTTGAAACGTGAAACGTGAAACATGGTGTTTGTTTTAGACAACTACGACTCCTTCACCTACAACCTGGTCCAGTATCTGGGAGAACTGGGGGAGGAGGTAGTGGTACGACGCAACGACCAGGTGTCGATCGACGAGATCGAGGCCATGCGCCCTGCCCGCATCGTGCTCTCGCCCGGGCCATGCACCCCGCAGGAAGCCGGCATCAGCATCGAACTGATCCGGCATTTTGCCGGCAAGCTGCCCATTCTCGGAGTGTGCCTGGGACATCAGGCCATCGGCGCGGCCTTTGGCGGCAATATCGTGCGGGCCAGGAACCTGATGCACGGTAAGACCAGCCAGGTGGAGCACGATGGCCGCACCATTTTCCGCGGAGTGCCTTCTCCCATCACCTGCACACGCTACCACTCCCTGATCGTGGAAGAGAGTACCCTCCCGCCTGTACTCCAGATTTCTGCGCGTGCCATCGAGCGTGATGGTTCTGCGGTGATCATGGGTGTGCGCCACCGCCATGCCCCGGTCGAGGGCGTGCAATTTCATCCCGAAAGCGTGCTCACGCAATCCGGGAAACAGATGGTGGCCAACTTCTTGCAGCTATGACTGCTGTGCAACCCCTGATTACTTAAGGACTACCTTGGGAGTTAAGAGCCTCAAAACGCTTGACACTTTCGTCGCCTGGGGCGATTCTACGGGCGCTCGAACTCTGGGCAGAGGAAGGACTATGTCGCAATTTCAACAGGAAAAGCGGGCCACTCGGCGCTTCTCCCTGCGGCTGCCCGTATCCATCCGCTTCACCAACGGCGGGGTGCACGAGTTATCCGCCGAAACTCGTGACGTCAGCGCCCGCGGCGTTTTCTTCTACCTCGACAAGAAACTCTCCGAAGGCTCCGCCATCGAGTTCACTCTCACGCTTCCTCCGGAAATCACGCTGACCGAGAGCATCCGCGTGCGCTGCAAGGGACGCATCGTGCGGGTGGAGGATGGAGTAGAGCAACGTATCGGCGTCGGCGCCATCATCGACCAGTACGACTTCGTGGCCGAGGTCTAGCCTCTCCTGGATGGCCCCGGGATGATAAGATTTCCCCACTCGCAGTCCCTGTCATGGGTTTCCGCCGCCCAGCCCGCGTGCTTTTACTCTCTCTTCCACTCTCGCTGGTGGTGACGCAAGGCCATGCCCAGGCGCCTGTGGGAGAGGTCTATTCCTCCGACGCGACGGTGAGGGGCTCGGTGGTGCTCTCGGCCGCCGGCACACGGGTGATGAGCGGCTCGTCGGTGAAAGCGGGACTGTCGAGTGCCAGTGTGCGCCTGATCCGCGGGGGCGAGTTGCGCGTCTGCCAGGGCAGCAGCGTCTCGCTCACCAGCTCGGCCAACGGGGCGCAGATCATGGTGGGGATGAGCTCGGGCACCCTGGAGACGCATTATCCGCTGGCCAATTCCCGCGACAGCATCATGACACCGGATTTCGAGATCGCGCTGAATGGGCCCGGCCTCTTCCACCTGGCGGTGAGCACCGACGAACGCGGGAACACTTGCGTGCAGTCGCTCCACGGCAACACCGGCTCGGTGACGCTATCGGAGCTGATGGGCGACGGCAGCTACACCGTGAAACCGGGAGAGCAGGTGATCTTCCGCGCCGGGCATGCCAGCAACCCGGGCCCGGTAGTGGGGAACTGCGGCTGTCCGGCGGCCCTCCCCGTGGAACGCGCCGCGGCGGAGCCACCGAAGCCGGTCACGGCTCCCGCGGCTGGGCCACCGCCGCCGCCGGTGGCCGCGTTGATAGAATCCTCTCGCAAGAGCGCGAACGTGACGGCGCCGCCGCCCGCCGAGCAGCCGGGCAGCGTTCACGTGCAGGTGGAAGCCCCGTTCGTGTTCCGCGCTTCGGAACCGCCGCCCAGGCCGGACGCGCCGCTCGAGCTGGCGGAGATCCGGCTTTCCACGCTGCCGGTCCTCGGCTCGGTGTATGTGCAGCCCGCGCCGCGGGAGGAAATAGCCCATGCGACCACGCAGGAGGCCGCAAAACCCAAAAAGAAGAAACGGCACGGTCTGTGGGGTTTTCTGGCTTCGATCTTCAAAGGTTGAGGCGCTTTGCGGGCGTGAGCGAGACGCGTCAGCGACGAGCGGGAATAGCCGAAGCCGAGCAACGCGAGGCTGAGCCCTCAGCGAAGTCGAAGGGCCGCAGCCGAAATCCCGAGCGCAGCGAGGGACCCTGTCCTGTTCGCACGAATCGACATTGAATAATCCGGGTTTCGGCATCGGGTTTTGCGCGATAATAGGTGCAGCTACTGGGGATGGGTCCCAGGACCGCCGTTTCGCGGTGGATAGGACGGGGGCCGAGGCGCCAGACTTATTGCGGGAATGCCGGCTGCGGCCTCGCGTCCAAAGTGGAGAAGGCGATGCCCGCCCCTGAAGTGAACGATCATCCGGCGCCGGCTGGGCTGGTGAGTGTTCTGCCGACGCTGTTCGGTGAGGGCTATGGCACCTATCAGGTGCGGCGGGAGACTTTTGTCCTGTCGTTTCTCCTGCATATCCTGGCCGCGCTTCTGATCGTGGTCTCCAGCAGCTACCTGTACAGCCATCGCGAAGAGATCAAGCAGCAGGTTACGGGGATTGTTACCGACATCAGCCCCTACGTTCTGCCGCCCTCGTCCAGCAAGGCGGGAGGAGGCGGTGGCGGCGGCGACCGCGACAAGCTGCCGGCCCCCAAAGGCGCTCTGCCCAAGCTCTCCCGCGAACAGATCACGCCTCCGGCCGTGGTGGTTCGCAACGAAGCGCCCAAGCTGGCGGTTGATCCCTCGGTGGTGGTGCCGCCGAACATCACTCTGCCCCACGTCGGGCCGCTGGGAGACCCGCTTTCGGCCGTGTTGGGACCGCCCTCCAACGGCCCCGGCTCGGGTGGAGGCATCGGTAGCGGGAGCGGTGGCGGCGTAGGCTCCGGTCGCGGGCCCGGCGTTGGACCCGGCTGGGGCGGCGGCATCGGCGGAGGCCCCTATCGCGTAGGCGGCGGGGTCAGCGCCCCCAAGCCTCTTTTCACGCCCGATCCCGAGTACTCCGAGGAAGCCCGCAAATCCAAGTACCAAGGCGTGGTCGTGCTGTGGCTGGTGATCGGATCCGACGGACGCCCGCACGAGATTCGCGTGGCTCGTCCGCTGGGCATGGGGCTGGATGAGAAAGCCATCGAAGCCGTCCGCACCTGGCGCTTCGAACCGGCCAGGAAGGACGGCCAGCCCGTGGCCGTGCAGATGAACGTCGAGGTCAGCTTCCGCCTGTATTGAGTACCGAGGACCAAGTACCGAGTACCGAGTGGCCCGAAAAGCAAATGCCCGGAGAGACTCCGGGCGTTCTCGTTTGGCCGCACAAAGCTGGATGCGTGCATTCTTCTTGTGGGGCGCGGCTCGGTACTTGGGACTCGCGCCTATCTCATGTGCTTGGCGGCGGCGCGAGCGAAGGGTTTCACTTTCTCCTTGGCGGTGTGCGCGAATTCGCTGCCGCGCTCGAGCAGCTGGTTGCCGCGTTCGAGCAGATCGTCGGCCTGCTCCACCGCATCTTCGTATTTCCGCCGCAGCAGCTTGCGCATCTGGCGGCCGGACTTGGGCGCGAGCAGCAGCGCGGCGAGCGCTCCGATGCCCAGGCCGATGAACAGGAAGGTGATCGCCGTGCTGGCGGTGCTGCGGTCCGACGGCTGATAGTCTCCATAACGCTCGTAGTCGGTCATCGAGAGATCCCCTTTCACCCTGCATTCTAAATCGTGCCCGGGATCGGCCCAAGGTAGTTAGAAGAATCAGCGGGCCCCGGCGTTGTCCCGCAATGAAAATAGTTCCGCGATACATGACGCCCAAACCGGGCTTCATGGGGAGCCCATCTGAAGCGTGTCGCCGTCCGGCGCGCAACGGTGGAGGCCGCGCGGCCCACCCCAGCACCCCAAAACCAGGCGTGCCGGGGACCCCGGTTGCGGGCATCGTTTACAATCAAGAGTTGCCTTGCGCCCGCAGGAGGCGGCAGGCGATCCCATCACAACGGAGAGATTTCGTGGCCATGCCAGCGACCCAGTTGCGCCCCGGGATGATCATCAAGCACAACAATGACCTGCACTCCATCTTCAGCGTCGAGCACCGCACCCCGGGGAACCTGCGGGCGTTCATCCAGGCCAAGCTGCGCAACCTGCGTACCGGCGCCATGTACGAGCACCGCTTCCGCTCCGCCGATGCCGTGGACCGCGTCACCGTGGACGAGGTCACCATGGAGTACCTCTACAGCGACGGTGACGACTACCACTTCATGAACACCGAAACCTACGAGCAGACCCACATCTCCAGGGAAGTGCTGGGCGATGCAGTGGACTACCTCATCCCCAACCTCCATCTCCAGGTGGAGTTCTATGAGGGCAAGCCCATCGGCATCGAGCTGCCGGCCACGGTGGACATGGAGGTGGTGGAGACGGAACCCGGGCTGAAGAGCGCGACCGCATCCTCGGTGATGAAACCGGCCAAAACCGAGACCGGCCTGGTGGTGCAGGTGCCGCCCTTCATCAGCCAGGGCGAGAAGATCCGCGTGGATACGGCCGAGGGCGTGTATTTGGAGCGGGTGAAGCAGTCGTGAGTCGCGCGTCAGTAGCCGGGATGATTCATGGGGTCGGATTTTGTGGTTTTCGGGAGGGCACGACTTCAGTCGTGCCGAACGCAAGCATCTGGTATTGTCATTCCGGGCGAGGAATCTTGGGTTTCGATATCGACGGCTCGGGAAACGACCAAGGGCATGCGGCGCAAAACATAGATCCCTCGCGACGCGCTCAGGATGGCAATTCAATAATGCGCATGCGGCACGGCTGAAGCCGTGCCCTCCCAGTCGTCATGAATAATCTTATGATTTCTTGCGCATGACCGAGTCGCGATCGCAAGCCGACCTTCAGTGCCGCCGGTATGTGGTGCGCGGGCGGGTGCAGGGCGTGGGCTTCCGGTTTTTTGTGGAGCGCGAGGCGCACATGCTCAGCATCGCCGGCTGGGTACGCAACAACCCCGACGGCTCGGTGGAAGTGCTGGCTATGGGCACGCCCGAGCAACTCATGGGACTGCGCGGCAGGCTGCGCGCCGGGCCGCGCGCCGCGCGCGTGGACGCGGTCGATGAAATCGAGGCCAGGCCCATTCCCGGCCTGACCGCATTCCGCATTGAAGGAGCCTGGTAGGTGCACAAGACAACCTTCGACGTTGAGCCGCTGAAGAAGCTGATCCGCGAAGTGCCGGACTTCCCCGTGCCGGGCATCCTGTTCTACGACATCACCACTCTGCTCAAGGACAAGCGCGGTTTCGCCACCCTCATCGACGCGCTCTCCGAGCACTACATCGACCAGGAAATTGACCTGGTGCTGGGCATGGAGGCCCGCGGGTTCATCTTCGGACCGGCGGTCGCCTATCGCCTGAATGCCGGGTTCGTGCCCATCCGCAAGCCCAAAAAGCTGCCGGCGGCCACGGCGTCGATCTCCTACGATCTGGAGTACGGCAAGAACACGCTGGAGATCCACCGCGATGCCATTCAAGAGGGGGAGCGAGTGATCATCGTGGACGACCTGCTGGCGACCGGCGGCACGGCGCGGGCCACGGTCACCCTGGCCGAGTCGCTCGAGGCTAAGGTCGTCGGTTGCGGCTTCGTGGTGGAGCTGGACTTCCTGAAAGGCCGCGAGAAGCTGGCGAAGTACAACGTGTTCTCGCTGCTGCATTACCAGAAATAGCGCCGCCACTTCGCCGTATTTACAAAACCACCACAGGTGCATATAGTAAGCGCACTCGACCCCGGAACCGCCGCTCGTGGCTTGACTTCCCGCATCACTTCGGTTAGCAGTTGCCGGGCGCCGAGGCGGCTGGGGGAAAGGCGCGCGTGGACGCACCCGCTATCAACACTCAAGTGCCGTTGCCGGAGCAGGCCCAGAAGACCATCACCCAGCTTTCGCGGCTCTTCGAAGCCACCCTGCTGCTGAACTCGACGCTCGATCTGGCGGAGCTGCTGGACCGCATCCTGCAGATCGCCCGCACCGAGTGCCATGCCGACCGCGGCTCCGTCTTCTTGGCCGACACCAAACACCAGGAGCTGTGGTCCATCGTGGCTTCCGGCCTCGAACACCAGGAGATCCGCGTGCCCTTCGGGCGCGGCGTCGCCGGACGGGTGGCGGAGACGGGCGAGATCATCAACGTCGAGGACGCGTATACGCTGGAATATTTCGACCGCAGCTTCGATCAGAAGTTCGGATATCACACACGATCCCTGCTTTGCATGCCCATCCGCCACAAGACGGGCGAGATTGTGGGCGTCATCCAGTTGCTGAACCATGTCCAGGGCCGCTTCGAGCGCGAAGACGAGGACTTCCTCACCAAGCTTTCCGCCCACATGGCCATGGCGCTGGAGAACGCGCGCCTGCATCGCGAAGTGGTGGAGAAGCAGCGCCTGGAGCGCGAAGTTGCCCTGGCGCAGGAGATCCAGCGCAGCTTGCTGCCGGACTCTCCGCCGGTGGTCCCCGGATATGACATCGCCGTCGTCAATCAAATGTGCTACGAGGTGGGCGGCGACTATTACGACTTCCTGAACCTGGGTCCGCAATCGCTGCTGCTGGTGGTGGCCGACGTAGAAGGCAAGGGCGTGTCGTCGGCGATGGTGATGTCCAACCTGCAGGCCACGTTGCGCGCGCTGGTCATGCACCTGCACTCGCTCGAGGTGCTTACCCTGTCGCTGAACGAGATGATCTACAACGACACCCGCAGCAAGAAGTTCCTCAGCATCTTCCTGGGCCTGGTGGACACCCGGCGCAACGGCCTGCACTACATCAATGGCGGCCACGTGCCTCCCCTGCTTATCAGCGGGGAGACCGGAGAGTACAAGCTGTTGGAAGAGGGCGGCACGGTCATCGGCATGTTCCCCAGCGCAGAATACTCACGCGGCTCGGCGCGGCTGAAGCCCGGCGACATCCTCGTGTGCTGCACCGATGGCATCGTCGAGTCCATGGACCCCAAGGATGACGAATTCGGCACCGAGCGTCTGGCCGCCAGCATCCTGAAGAACCGCCACAAGTCCGCCCAGGAA
This sequence comes from Acidobacteriota bacterium, assembly GCA_023265315.1. GTDB lineage: Bacteria > Acidobacteriota > Terriglobia > Terriglobales > Acidobacteriaceae > JAHFUA01. Next base: position 12,082 of record JAHFUA010000084.1, read on the forward strand.
ATGGTGGATTCGGTGCTGGCGGAGGTGGAGGAGTTCTCCCGCGGCGGCACCCACGTGGACGACAAAGTCCTGATGGTGCTGAAGGTCAGCGATAACGGCGGGCTCTTGGCCGGCAGCACGCACAATTAGCTCCGCGAGACTTTATTCGGTGATCATCAGGGAGGTGTCCTTCGGCAGGTAGCCCTTGCGCCGGAACCAATCTTCCATCGCGCTCTTGAGTTCGGCGAGCGGCACGCGGGCTCCGATCTCGATCGTGCCGTCGGCCACGGGCAGCGTTTCGTCGAAGATGGGCGCGTTGGTAAAGTTGCGCATGGAGAAGCTGTCCAGCCACTTCAGCGGCGCAGGATGGCGCTGACCGTCAGCCTCGTACTCAACGCGGATCTTGCGGGAGAACATAAGAACGACGTGCGAGACTGTGTCTTCCGGAGGGGCGCGGCTTTCAGCCGCGCCGCAACGGCCAATTCAGGAATTGTCATCCAGGGAGCGCGGCCGAGCGCGCAGCGCCAGGAAGCGCGACCGAAGGACCTGCTTTTATAAGAGCTGTAATACATCGCGTTGTTTAAAGCAGGTCCTTCGCTTGCCCTCGCTCGCTACGCTCGTTCGGGCGGCGCTCAGGATGACAATTCTGTTTTGATTGGCGCGGCTAAAGCCGCACCCCGCCGAAATCCATTCCTCAACGTTTCTGCCAAAAAAGGTAGAGACGCAGCATGCTGCGTCTTTACTCTGCCCACTACTTCTTCGCCGCCTTCAGCCGTTGCTCTAGCCGATCCACCTCGTCGCGCAGCCCCTGCGGCAGGTGCGAACCGAAGCGCGCGAAGTGCTCGCGGATGAGCGGGACTTCGGCCAGCCAGCCGTCCACGTCGACGCTCAGCAGCTTGGCCAGGTTGGCCGCCGAGATATCCAGGCCGCGGACATCGAGGTCACCCGGCTGCGGCAGCCGCCCGATGGGCGTATCCACCGCGTGTGAGGTGCCGTTGCAGCGCTCGAACACCCACTTCAGCACGCGGCTGTTCTCGCCATAGCCTGGCCAGAGGAAGCCGCCCTTGTCGTCCTGGCGGAACCAGTTGACGTAGAAAATCTTGGGCAGCTTGGCGCCGGGCCGGGAGCCGATCTTGAGATAGTGCGCGAAGTAATCGCCCATGTGATAGCCGCAGAACGGCAGCATGGCCATGGGATCGCGGCGGAGCTGGCCCACCTTGCCTGCCGCCGCAGCCGTGGTCTCACTGCTGGCAGTCGAGCCCAGGAAGGTGCCGTGCTGCCAGTCGAAGGCCTCGGTAACGAGGGGGACGATGTTGGCGCGACGGCCGCCGAACAGCATCGCATCGATCGGCACACCCTTGGGGTCCTCCCACTCGGGCGCGATCACCGGGCACTGGCGAGCAGGGGCGGTGAAGCGTGCATTGGGATGCGCTGCCTTGTGGCCGCAGGCGGGAGTCCAGGGACGGCGCAGCCAGTCACTTAGCTCAGCCGGCTTGGTATCGGTCATGCCTTCCCACCACACGTCGCCATCGGGCGTGAGCGCGCAGTTGGTGAAGATCGAGTTCCTGGTGACGCTGAGCATGGCGTTGGCGTTGGACTTCATGCTGGTGCCGGGCGCCACGCCGAAAAAGCCGGCTTCCGGGTTGATGGCATACAGCCGGCCGTCGGGGCCGAACTTCATCCAGGCGATGTCGTCGCCCACCGTCTGCACCTTCCAGCCGGGCACGGTGGGGATGAGCATGGCGAGGTTGGTCTTGCCGCAGGCCGAGGGGAAGGCCCCGGTGATGTACTTCACCTGGCCCTCCGGGCTGATGAGCTTGAGGATGAGCATGTGCTCGGCCATCCAGCCCTCGTCGCGCGCCTGCACCGAGGCGATGCGCAGGGCGTGGCATTTCTTGCCCAGCAGTGCATTGCCGCCGTAGCCGGAGCCGAACGACACGATCTCGCGCGTTTCCGGGAAGTGGCAGATGTACTTCTCGGTAGGATTGTTGGGCCAGGGACTGTCTTGATCGGAGGGACCCAGAGGCAGCCCGACCGAGTGCAGCCCCTTGACGAACTCGCCGTCCTGGCCCAGAACCTCCAGGACCTTGGTTCCCACCCGGGCCATGATGTGCATGTTGGCCACTACATAGGGCGAGTCGGTCAGTTCCACACCGATGTTGGCGATGGGAGAGCCGATGGGCCCCATGCTGTACGGAATGACGTAGAGAGTTCGTCCGGCCATGCAGCCGGAGAGAAGCTTGTTGAGCGCGACCTTCATCTCCGCCGGGCCGCGCCAGTTGTTGGTGGGGCCGGCGTCTTCCTGGGAGCGCGAGCAGATGAAGGTGCGGTCCTCCACCCGCGCTACGTCGGCCGGGGTGGACCGCACGAAGATGCTGTGCGGACGCTTCTCCGCATTCATAGGGATGGCGGTGCCCGCCTGCACCATCAGCCGCAGCATCTCGTCATATTCCGCGGGGGAGCCGTCACACCAGCGCACGTGCTCCGGCTGGGTGAGCTGGGCGACTTCCTCCACCCACTGCGCGAGTTTGTGGTGCCGGAGGTCGCTGGCCGTCTTGGGTTCTTGGACGATAGTAGCCATAATTGCCTCTTCTTTCGTGCCCCTTGTGGGGACCAGTAGGTATGCTGATGAAGACTGAAAACGCCCTATTGTGCACCCGCCGAAAGGTAAATCCAAGGAGAGTCTGTGGTTTTTGACGGGCGCGGAATGCAGTATCGGGATGCCCTGGCAGCGGCGCATCACCTGCGGGCGGCGAACTCCTGCCTCACCGCATCGAGATGGGCCAGGGTCTCATCCACGCTCAGGGCGTAAATCTCGCGCCCGGACTCCATCCCTGTTTCCAGCGTCTGCTTCAGGTAGTGGCCGGCGATCTGTATCGCCAGCGGATCGGTAAGGTCGTTGCCGGTGCGCTTTCTGTACTCCACCCAGGCGGGATGCGGAAGCGCGATCCACACCGGGTGCCCGTCCACCAGGAATTTTATGTCCACAGCATCGGCGTGCCGGGTGGAGATAGCTACGATCAGCGCCTGGTAGATGCAGTGGACGTTCTTGCCCGACCGGCGCTCGCTGACATAGAAGTCATCGTACATGGCGTGCGTTTAGGACTATAAAGGAGGAGTTCGAGCCGCGGCAAATTCAGCCTCCCCGCCGGGACTGGTTCAGGCCGCGTTTTGCCCTCTATTGGGCATCCTTCTCCAGCCGAGTTCATTCGTTGATGCCGGAAGCTACCTCTTCAGCCTCTCCACCACCGAGTCGAACTGCTCGAGCGACCCATACTCAAACGTGATTTTCCCCCTCCCGCCGCGGTCCTGGATGCGGACTCGCATCCCCAGGCGGCCCTCCAGCTCGCGCTCCAGGGCGCGCAC
>JAHFUA010000085.1 GCA_023265315.1 Acidobacteriota bacterium
ACTTCGCCCGGCCGAACGGCAATGGCGAGTTCCATTTGGTCAACGTCCCGCCCGGCGATTACGTGATCAAGGCGTGGTACGACCGCAAGGTGAAGAAGCAGAACGTGAAGGTGCCGGCGAGCGGCAGCGTAACGGTGGATTTCTAGGCCGCGTGCATGAGGGAGCGGACATGAAACCGAAGCGCATTTCCAACTACCTGCTGGTCGGCCTGTTGCTGCTGGTGGGCGGGCTGGTGGGATTTCTGTCGGTGCACTGGCATTTAGCGACGCCCCACGAGCGCACTTTCACCATTACCGCGCGCAAGTACGCTTATGACCCGGCCATCCTGAGAGTCAATCGCGGCGACCGAGTGCGCATACGCCTGCTGGCCAGCGACGTGACCCACGGCTTCTACCTGGAAGGTTATGACCTTGACGCCAGGGCACGACCGGAAGACACCACGTTCTGGCTGCGGCGTCCTTCGGCCGGTAACAAGTACCAGCCCGTGGAGGAAATCAGCTTCATCGCCAACCGCCCAGGCAAGTTCCGCTACCGTTGCTCCCAGACCTGCGGCTACATGCATCCCTTCATGCAGGGAGAGCTCATCGTCAGCCCCAACTATCTCTACTTCACATCCGTGGGTCTATCGGTGGGTCTGGCGGTGGGGATGTTGCTGATCTTCCGCCGTTTGCCGGGAGGAGATCGGCCGTGAACGCTACCCCTGCGAACGTCGGCCGCGCCGCCCTGCTCCGTGGGATCCGGATCGAAGCCCGCAACGCGGGGATCTATGACTCATTGACACATCTGTTCCAGGGCTATGACGATTCGGTGGCCACAATTTTTCGCGAGATGGCCAGCGAAGAGCGCCAGCACGGCGCTGAGCTGGAGCGGCGTTACGGCGAGCGCTTCGGCCCGCCGCCATCCCCGGGAGAGGAGCCGAAGGAAGTGATCGAGGCGCCGGACCTGGACGATCCCGAGGCCATGATCTTCGATTCGATGGATGTCGAGCAGGCGCTTCAGTTGGGCCTGCGTGCAGAAGAGAACGCCCGGGAATTCTACCGTCGGGAAACAGCCCGCACATCCGACCCCGAGCTGCAAAAGGCATACCGGGAACTGGGCGAGTTTGAAGAGACTCACGTGCGCCTGCTGCAAGAGAAGCTGGCAGAGAGGCGCGGAGCTAAGGATTCCGCAGCGAGGTGAGTTAATGGTGACTGCGAACCCGATCGCCGAGGCGACAGTCCCCACGGAAGCTCTGGAACCACCGTGGCGGTTCAACCTATTTGCTCGCTGGCCTTGGTTGAAGCGCCTGGTGCGGATGCGCAGCTTCCAGTTTCTGGTCATACTGCCGAACCTGTTCATGTTCTACCTGTTCATCATCTCGGCCCTGTTCGGCACGCCGGTGGGGAACCGCAACATCATCATCGTGTTTGTGTGGATCCTGTGGTGGTTCATGCTGATCGCGGTGCTGGTGCCGTTCGGGTCGCGCATCTGGTGCACCATCTGCCCGCTGCCCTTCTTCGGCGACTGGATCCAGCGACGAGCCGTCATCCGCGTGCGCACCGGCAAGAGTCCCGGCACGGAAAACAGCTTCTTCGGCCTGCACAAGCGCTGGCCCAAGCGGCTGAGCAACATCTGGCTGCAGAACTTCGGTTTCCTCTTCCTGGCCACCTTCAGCGCCCTGCTGGTAACTCGTCCGATCGTGAGCGCGGCCGTGTTCGGCATTCTCTTCCTGGTCGCCACGGTGCTGGCGCTGGTGTTCCGGCTGCGGACGTTCTGCAATTACGTGTGTCCCATCAGCGGGTTTCTCAGTCTCTACGCCATGACGGCCACGGTGGAGTTGCGCTCCGTCGACAAGGACGAATGCCTCAAGTGCAAATCCAAGGCCTGCATCCGCGGCAGCGACAAGGGCTGGGCCTGCCCTTGGAACGTCTACATGGGCAAGCTGGACCGCAACAATTACTGCGGTCTTTGCTTTGAATGCGTCAAGAGCTGTCCCAACGACAACATTTCGCTCTTTGTCCGGCCTTTCGCTACCAGCGACGTGGTCGTGCGTGGCTATGACGAGGTCTGGAAGGCGTGCATCATGCTGGTGCTAGCGCTCACTTACTCGGTCATGCTCCTTGGTCCCTGGGGCCGGTTCAAGGATTGGGCCAACGTCTCGGAAGCGCGCAACTGGGCTGGCTTTGGGCTTTTTGCGGCCGGCCAAGCACTGCTGGCGCTGGTGATCTTTCCCGGGCTGTACTACGTCTCCATCCGCCTGGCAAAGTGGTATGCGCGCGCCGACAGCGTTCCCACCAAGGAGCTTTTCCTGAAGTACGCCTACATGCTGGTGCCCATGGGATTGTTGGCCTGGATCGCCTTCAGCGTGCCCCTGCTGATGGTGAACGGGGCCTACATCATCTCGGTAGCCTCCGACCCACTGGGCTGGGGGATGAACCTGTTCGGTACCGCCGATTTCCCCTGGACACCGCTCCGGCCGCACTGGGTGCCGTTCCTGCAGGTGCCGATCCTGCTGACGGGCCTCTACTACGGGCTGCGCGGACTGCACAAAGTGGGGCGGCGGATTTTCACGGATCCCGCTCAGCTCCACCGCAGCCTAGTTCCGCCCGCGGCGCTGTTGGTGGGCGTAACTCTGGTGTTCCTGAAACTCTTCATCGGGTGATGCCATGACGCGAAGCATGACTTGGAAGGAAATGGCGGGGGTTGTGGCCGTAGTTTTGGTGCTAGTCGGCTTGCCGCTGGTGCTGTGGCACTGGCGGCATGTCACCTCCGTTCACCGCTACCCGCCGGGCACGAAGATGGTCACCCTGACCGCCGTTGCCAAGGGCGGTGTCTGGACCCGGGACGACATCGTTGGTCTGACCTACTGGTGGCGCAAGCCCACCCGCATTGGCGACGTCCCTCTCAACCAGGGAGACCACGTGGTGGTGCGCTTGCGCAGCGCCGATGTGCTGCACAGCTTCGCCATCCCCCTGCTGCGGCTCGGCCCAGTCGACATTCCCGCCGGTCATACCGTGGATGTTGAATTCGACGCCAAGCGCCCGGGCATGCTGACTTTCCTCTGCTGGCAGGTGTGCAGCCCCGAGCATCCCGGCCTGCATGGCCGCTTTGTCGTGAAAGGAAACGAGCAGGAAGAGACCTGGTAATGCGCGGCGCGCAAGGAGATCCTCATGCGATTCAGTGAGCTGCAGCACAACGTGGATTACATCTACTGCGAGGAGTGTCGGGAGCATGTGCCCTGCATTCGCCTGGAGCCGGGTGTGTGGGAGGTGCAGTGCCCCCGATGCGTGGGTGAGTGTGCGTTGTGCGGCTGCCACCTGGCTGGCTATTGCTTCGGCAGGGGCAAGGTTCCCGTCAAGACACATATGTATGTAGTGGCAGGCGGGCGAAAAAGTTGACGAGAACTGAAGTAATACGGCGAACTGGTAGCAGGAGCGCCTTCGGAGAAGACCATGTCCTCACACTCTGCCGAGGAACCAGAGACACGAGCGTATCCCGGCCTCGTTGTTTGCGGCCGACTTCGTTAGAGATGTTCTCGACAGGAATCGCCCGACAATTTTTGGACGATTCGAGACGCAGATACCACCATGAGTCTCAGCCCAGCCCCCGAAGTTGTACCGCTTTGTGCGACATTCGCATCCCGGCAAACGGGTTTACCGGAAACTGGCTATCCGGCATTTCGAGATGGGTAGATGGGTGGTAATTTTAGCCGTCGCTGCGCGGCGGAAGCCACCTCCAGTAAACCCGAAGCGCACCCTGTCCAGCAACCCTTTCCTGCCGCGCTCGCCTCCCTCTGTCACCACCAGGGATAACCGCGGCAACGGGTGTCGGCCGGGAAAAAATGTTAGACTTCACAAATCCCTATGCAGCCAAACACCACAGTTTCCCTCGCGCAGGACTTGACGGCCAAGATCGCGACCCGCACCGCCAAGATCGGCGTGATCGGCTTGGGATACGTGGGCCTGCCGCTGGCCCTGCTGTTCACCGAAGAGACCTTCCCGGTCACCGGCTTCGACATCGACTCCCGCAAGGTGAAGACCCTGGGCGAAGGCGGATCGTACATCTTCCGCATCCCGGCGGAGCAGATCCAGGGGGCGTTGCGGCAGGGGTTCCGGGCGACTTCGGAGTACGCCCGCATCGCGGAGATGGACGCGATCATCATCTGCGTGCCCACGCCGCTGAACGAGTACATGGAGCCCGACCTGAGCTTCATCACCTCGACCGGGCGAGCCATTGCACCCTACCTGCGCGCCGGACAGCTCATCATTCTGGAGAGCACCACCTATCCCGGCACCACGGAAGAGGTGCTGATCCCGATCCTGGACAAGAACAACCGCGCCGAGCTGCGCCTGGCCCGCGACGGCATGCCGTCCTCGACACAAGAGTTCTATGTGGCCTTCTCACCGGAGCGCGAAGACCCGGGCAACGAGACGGTGGCGCGGCGCGACATCCCCAAAGTAGTGGGCGGTTGCAGCGTGGCCGCGACCGAAGCCGCTTCCGCGCTTTACAATGCGATCTTCAAGAGGACGGTGAAGGTCTCGGGCCCCGCGGCGGCGGAGATGTGCAAGCTGCTGGAGAACATCTATCGCTGCGTCAACATCGCCCTGGTCAACGAGCTCAAGATGCTCTGCCTGCGCATGGGCATCGACATCTGGGAAGTGATCGCGGCGGCCTCGACCAAGCCCTTCGGCTTCCATCCCTTCTATCCCGGGCCGGGGCTGGGTGGCCACTGCATCCCGGTCGATCCCTTTTACCTTTCCTGGAAGGCCAGGGAGTACGACTTCCACACGCGCTTCATCGAGCTGGCGGGCGAGATCAACACCGCCATGCCCTACCACGTGGTGCAGGCGGTAGGCAAGGCGCTGAACCGCGAGCGTAAGGCGCTGAACGGGTCGAAGGTGTTGGTGCTGGGGGTGGCCTACAAGAAGGATATCGATGACCTGCGGGAGTCGCCGTCGCTCACGATCATCGAGCTGCTGCAGAAGGAAGGCGTCGAAGTCAGCTACAACGATCCCTACTTCCCCTTCGTAGGCAAGGGACGCCATTACGACCTCCAGATGACGTGCGCTTCCATGGAGGACCTGGGAGCGTACGACTGCGTGCTGATCGTCACCGACCACTCCACCTACGATTACCCGCGCATCGTGCGTGAGGCGCAACTGGTGGTGGATACGCGCAACGCGTTGAAGGGGATGGAATCGCCGAAGATCGTGCGCTGCTGATTGTTCTCCGAACTCAAAGGCACGGCTGCGGCCGTGCCTTTTGTTTCGGCTAAACCGCGGCCTGCTGGTTTGAGCCGGCGAGATCCATCCTATCAAGATGGGAAAAATATACATCGTGACACGATATCGTTTAGCGATATAATATCTTCGGCAGCGGGGGTTAAGCCTTGCTGCGGAGGTGCGATATGGCCGTGTTTTTCTGGGTCGTGCTTGGGGTGCTGGTGGGCGCCATCGCCAAGCTGGTGGCGTGGGATACGGATCGGGCCCACTGGTCGGCCGTCATGCCGCTCAGCATTGCTGGTGGTGTGCTCGGCGGCCGGATTGCCGGCTTGTTGGTGGCTAACTCGGATACGCCCGGGTTTGATCCAACCAGCATTGTGCTGGCGGTGGTGGGGGCGGCCGCACTGCTCTACCCCTATGAAATGGTGATTGCCCGCCGACGCGCCGAACCAACGGTCGAGGTTGACCGCCAGCGGCGCGCGGCGTAGAGCGATTGTGCTGACTGGACTGGGCTGGCGCGTCTCCCGGCGCCAGCCTTTTCTTCCTGCTTCCGCCGCTTGCTCGGGATGACAGGTGTTATGTGGGTCCTAGGCCGCTCCGTTGTAAAATGTTTCCCCAGCTTCATCAATTTCGGGGGTAACAATGTGGCTTAGGAAAATGTTTGGCAAGACGGTGTTGTGCGCGATGCTGGGTGCATCGTTGCTGGCTGGAGCGGCTACGCCCGCCCGCGCCGACCGCGCCGACAAGTGTCGCCGTGACATCCACAAGGCCGAAGAGAACTTGGAGAAGGCCGTCCGCAAGCACGGCGAGCGCAGCCGGCAGGCGCAGCAGCGCCGTCACCAGCTCGAAGAAGTTCGCGAGCGCTGTCGCGGTTACTGGGGCAACCGCGACCGCGATCATGATCACGACCACGATCGCCGCTAGTCCCTCGCGCGCTTCGTCAGCAACGGCAACTGGGACGGTTCCGCAGCACTCTCGACCGTGCTGCTGATTCTGCGAAAGCCCGTCCCTTTTGCGATCACCGATTCGCAGGCTGAAGCCCTGCGCTTCCGCCCAGGGGGCGTTCTCCCGTCCCAGCCACCCGGGGCGGGCGCCCTCAGTAGTTGGCGGCAGCCTCGGGAGAGCGGCCACGCTTATACACGAGCATGGTGCGCTCAAACTCCATCACCTGCTTGCCCCGCTGATTGAAGCCGCGGGTGTGTACGGTGACGATGCCTTGCCCCGGCCGACTGTTGGATTCCCGCTTGGCGATCACCTTGGATTCGGCGTAGAGCGTGTCCCCGGCAAAGACGGGATGGGTGCATTTGACCTTGTCCCATCCGAGGTTCGCCACCACCTTGGCGCTGACGCTGTGCACGCTCATTCCCGTGAGCAGGGAAAAGGTGATGGTGCTGTCGACCAGGCACTTCTTCCATTCGGTGCGGGCGGCATAGGCGGCGTCGAAGTGCAGTTGCTGCGAGTTCATGGTCAGCAGGCAGCCCCAGATGTTGTCGGTCTCGGTGATGGTCCGCCCGGGACGATGCTCAAAGACGTCGCCGATCTCCAGCTCTTCGTAGTAGAGGCCATAGGTCTCGCGGTAACGTTTCCGCCCCACCTTCTTGTACATGGAAATCAGTTGTTTCATGGGCGTCTCCTGGGATGGCGCGGACAATTGTAGGGGATTTGGGCATGGAGTCATTGGGTCATTGGGAAAAGTAGGTCCTTCGGTTGCGCTCGGTCGGCTTCGCGTTCCTCGCGCTCCCTCAGGTAACAAATCTAAGTAGTGTGCTATGCTGCGCGCAAAGGGCGAGGGCAAAGCGTGCTGCGGGAGCTGCGAGTCGAGAACTACGCCGTTATTGACAACGTCGCTGTCGAATTCGCACCGGGGCTGAACCTGCTGACCGGCGAGACCGGGGCGGGGAAGTCCATCCTGATCGACGCCCTGGTGCTGCTGCTGGGAGAAAAATCGTCGTCCGAGATGGTCCGCCACGGGGCGGAGAAGGCGGTGGTTTCGGCGGTGTTCGAGGCCGGGGGCGCGGCCCTGAAGCTGCTCGACGCCAACGGCATCGACAGCGCCGAGGGCGAGATCATCCTGCGGCGGGAGATCGCGGGCGGCGGCAAGAACCGCGTGTTCGTCAACAACCAGCCGGCGACGGTGGCGGTGCTGAAGCTGCTGGCGCCGCACCTGGTGGCGGTGCACGCGCAGATGGAGTCGCTGTTGGCATTCGATGGGGCGGCGCGATTAGAGCTGCTCGATGCCTTCGCCGGCGTGGAGACTGAGAGCATCGAGCAAGCGTACGGGAAGTGGCGCGGGCTGCGCGAGCGGATTGCTGAACTGGAGCGCGACGAGCAGGATCGTCTGCGGCTGGTGGACTTGTGGAGCTTCCAGAAGAAAGAGATCGCGCAGGCCAAGCCTAAGCCCGGCGAAGACGAGAGTCTGGAGGCCGAGAAGCGCGTGCTGGCCAACTCCGAGAAGATCTATGCCGCGGCCATGGGCGCCTATGACGCGCTCTACGAGGGCAACGCGTCAGCGGCCACCTCGCTGCGCGCGGCGGCGCGCCACCTGGAAGAATTGTCGCGATACGACCAAAAGTTTCAGCAGGCGCTGGCGGCGGTGGAGTCGGCGCGGCTGGCGGTCGAAGACGTCGGCATCACGGTGCGCGACTATGGCGAGCGCGTCGAGGCGTCGCCGGAGCGATTAGAGAAAGTTGAGGACCGGCTGGCGCTGCTCGACCGGCTGAAGCGCAAGTACGGCGCGACGCTGGCGGAGGTTATCGCTTACGGCGAAGAGGTCGCGGGCAAGCTGGATGAAGTCGAGAACCGCGACGAGATCCTCAAGAAACTGCGGCAGGAGCTGGCCGCGGCGGGCGCGGAGTATCTCGAGGCGGCGCGGGCGCTCTCACGCAAGCGCTACCAGGCGGCGCGGAAACTCGAGAAGCTGGTGGAGACGGAACTGGAAGAGCTGGCGATGAAGGGCCGATTCAAGGCGGAGGTCAGCGGCTCGGATGAGCCGGAGAACTGGTCGGCGGCGGGCTTCGATCGCGTCGCGTACCTGATTGCCACCAATCCAGGCGAGCCGCTGCGTCCGGCGGAGCAGATCGCCTCGGGCGGCGAGTTCTCGCGGGTGATGCTGGCGCTGAAGGTGAGCGTGGAGAGCGGCGAGCGTCCGCTCCCACTCCGGCGCGCCAAAATCGGACGCACGCTGGTGTTCGATGAGATCGATACCGGCATCGGCGGGCGCGCGGCCGAGGCGGTGGGCAAAAAGCTGAGGGCGCTGGCGCGGGCGCACCAGGTGGTATGCATCACGCACCTGGCGCAGATTGCGGCCTTCGCCGACCATCATTACCTGATCGAAAAGCGGGAAGCGGGCGGGCGTTCGCGCGCCAGCGTGCGGCGGCTGGATGATAGCGAGCGGCGCGAGGAGGTCGCACGCATGCTCAGTGGCGCACGGCTGACGGAGACCTCGCGCAAGCATGCGGAGGCCATGCTGGGAGTAGGGAGAAGGGAGTAGGGCCGCCGCGACAGCCGGCGAGACGCCGGCGCTACTAGTGGCTCACGCCTTCCAGTTCGTCGGCCAGCTTGCCGGCTCCATAGAGCTTGCGCAGAGCCTCGATCATGGCTGCACTGTGGACTGCGACCGCGCGGTTGGTTTCTTCCTCGTAAACGAAGTCTCCGGCCAGCGATTCGATGTTGCCGTCGAAAATCAGACCCACCAGTTCCGCGTTCTTGTTGATCACCGGCGAGCCTGAGTTGCCACCCACTACGTCGCAGGTGCTGACGAAGTCCAGGGGTGTGGCAAGGTCCAACTTCCCCATTTCCTCCCGGTAGCGGGCGGGCAGATCAAAAGGCGGAGAGAGATCGAAACTGTGGGCGCGGTCGTAGAGTCCATAGAAGGTCGTCTTGTAGGGAGCCTTGGTGCCATTCATGGGGTAGCCCTTCAAGGTCCCGTAGGAAAGGCGGAGGGTAAAGGTAGCGTCCGGATAAGCGGATTTTCCGTAAGCCAGGAACCGCGCCTTGCCCAGTTTCTCGCCGGCAGCCTGCTCGACGCTCTGCACGTTATCCTCAAACCACTTGGTCAGGGCGCGGGACAGAGGATCGATCTTGCGCGCCAGAACGATCATGGGATCGCTGGAGGCGGCCACGGCCGCCTCGCCGCCTTCCAGCAGGGCTTTGCGCGCCTTGGGGTCGGCCAATTGCGTTCCTTTGATGACCTCAGCGGAGAGGGCGTCCGGAGTGTGGCCGGCGAGGACGGTCTTGATGAACTCGTCGCCGGCGCCCAGTTCCTTGGCTGACTCTGCGAGCACGCCGCTCAGGCGAGCCTCCTCCATCTCCGGATAAATGGGCGCGGGCGAAAGCAGACGATAACGCAGCGATTCCAACTGCGCCTCGTGAAAACCGGACAGGCGCTCACCATCGGGTTTCTTGATCTCCGCTACATACTGCACGATGGACAGTGCCAGGCTGGCAAGCTGAGAGTCCAAACGCCGAAAAATCTGTTTGCGGGTCATGGGCGCGGCCTTGGCTGTGGCGGCGGCGATGGTGTCCCAGGCGCCCCCGAACTCGGACTGCCACTCCGGCCTGGATGCCACCAGCTTGCGGAATTCATCCTCTTCCGCCTGCTTCTTGGCGAGCACGCGCGGGTCGAGCAGGGCTTGGTACATGCCTTGATAGGCTTTCACGGAATTCTCCAGGCTCAAGATCAGCGCTTCGGCCTGGCGCGCCTGCTCGGGCCCTCTAGCCGCATAGTGATGCATCGTCTCGAGCCGGTTCCTGAGCCGGGCGAGAATCAGCGGCTCGCGGACGTCGCGCTCCCGCAGAATCTGGGCCATGGTATCCAAACGTGACGTCGTCCCCGGATTCCCGGAAACGAAGACCAGTTCGGCGTTGCCTGCGCCTTTGGCATTCCACTTCAGGTACTTCGTGCTCTCCAGGGGCTTGCCATTCTCATAGACACGGAACAGGGCCATATCCAGGTCATAGCGCGGATAGGTGAAGTTATCGGAATCGCCGCCGAAGTAGGCGATCTGCTGCTCCGGCGCGAAGACGATGCGCACGTCGGTGTACTTCTTATAGCGATAGAGCCAGTACTCGCCGCCCTGATAGAGGGTGACCACATCGGAGCGCAGTCCGGTCTTCCGCTCGCTCTCGCGTGTGATCTGCGCCATCACATCCTTGCGCGCGGCCAGCGCCTTCTGCGGGTCGGTGATGCCCTTTAGCGCACTCTGCACGCGATGGGTCACGTCCTCCATCGACACCAGAACGTTCACCTCCAGGTCCGGCGACTTCATCTCCTGGTCCGGAGTGGCCGCGTAGAAGCCGTCCCGGACGTAGTCATGCTCCGCCGTGGAATTCTTTTGCAGTTGTCCGATGGCTACATGATGGTTGGTCAGCAGCAAGCCGTAAGGGCTGACGAACGATCCGGAACCGCCGTCATTCAGACGGACGCTGGACAGCCGCACGTGGTCCAGCCACTGCGGCGTGGGCGTGAAGCCGTACCGTTCGTGCAGCAGCTTGGTGGGGGGATTGTCGAAGGTCCACATCCCTTCGTCGGCAGGCGCCGCGCCTCCCAGCAGGAGGCAAAAGAGGGCGGATATGAAGAGATAACGGGAACAAGATGACACGAGGCAAAACCTCCGGATTCGGCTCGATTATAGCGAGAGGGCAGGCTCAGGATAAGCGGCGGCGGGACGCCGGCGCTACGTGAACCCCACGCAGTTGACAGCGCAGGGGCGAGAGAGTAGTCTGCGCCTCCGGTCGAGGAAATCCAGGATCCCAACAAACAAAAGATAGGGAGGCGAAATATGCGCGCTCGAAGTGTGGCGGTGGCGGTGTTGTTCGCGGTGGCGGCAGTGTTGCCGGTCATGGCGCAGGACGTGGGCCATGTGGCGGAGATCCATACCAACCGGGTGAAACCGGGTATGACGCAGCAGTATGAAGCCGGGCGCAAGAAGCACATGGGCTGGCACAAGAGCCAGAAGGATGCCTGGTCGTGGTACGTGTGGGAGGTGGTGACGGGCGAGAGCACCGGGTCGTACGTGGTGGGGACCTTCCAGCACCAGTGGAAGGATTTCGATGGCCGCGACAAGTTCAACGAGGCCGACACCGCCGATGCCCAGGCCAGCATGGGCGCGTCGCTGGCCAGCAGCCCGACCAGCTACTACCTCCACCGGGCGGATCTGAGCGGAGGCCCCGAGGTGTTTCCTCCGGCTACGAAGATGATCTCGGTTGTGCACTTCATGGTCAAGCCAGAGGGCATCAACGACTTCATCGACGGCGTGAAGAAGGTGGGGGAGGCGTTTAAGAAAACTAACACCCAGATGTCCGGCACCAACCACTGGTACCAACTGTTGAACGGGGGCGAGGGGCCGCATTTCGTGCTGGTGGGCGAGCGCGCCAGTTGGGCGAGCTTCCAGCCGCCGACGGATAAGACCCTGGATGCCATCATGGAAGAAGCCTACGGCAAGGAGCAGGGAGCGGCCATCCTGGCTGCCTTGCGGAGGGCGTACCGGTCCGCCTACTCGGAGACATTGCAGTACCGGCCGGACCTAAGCTACGTGGCCGGGAAGTAAGTCGATGGATTCCTAGGGGTTCGTGTAGCGCCGGCCTCTGGCCGGCTGTACCCGAGGGCGTCCCGCCCTCGCGTGTGGGCGAGTGGGGGTCTCGGCGAGTGGTTCTTTCGTCCTCTGCGTCCTCTGCGGCTTTCAGTACCAAGTCCCGTGCACCCGTTTATCTTCGAGTACCCACCGAATAATGCTAATTCTTTGCGTCTCAAGTGTTTACGTTGACCCGGGCATCCAATTGCGCTAATTTTGCAACTTTATTCATCGGCAGACTAAGGGATATACTAGATAAAACCCCGATGACATTTACAGAGAACGGTAAGGCCCTGCTTTTGCTGAAGCCGCGCGGTTTTTGCGCAGGGGTGGTACGCGCCATCGACATCGTGCGCATCGCGCTCGAGGCCTTCGGTCCGCCTATTTACGTCCGCAAGGAGATCGTCCACAACCGCTATGTCGTGGAAGAGTTGCAGGCCAAGGGCGCGGTGTTTGTGGACAGCGTACAGGAAGTCCCGGAAGGGGAACGGGTGATTTACAGCGCGCACGGGGTTTCGCCCGAGGTGCGGGAAGCCAGCGAGCGGCGGCGGCTGCGGGTGATCGACGCCACTTGTCCGCTGGTGACCAAGGTGCACGTGGAGGCGGTGCGCTTCGCCCGGGACAACTACAGCATCATTCTGATCGGTCACCGCGACCACGATGAGGTGATCGGCACCATGGGGGAGGCGCCGGCGGTCACGCAGGTGATCAGCAGCCCGGAAGAAGTCGAGCAGTTGACCGTCCCCGATCCCGAGCGCGTGGCCTACACCACGCAGACCACGCTCAGCCTGGAGGAGACCAAGGACGTGATCGCCGCCCTGCGGAGAAGGTTCCCCAGCATCCATGGGCCGGCCGCCCAGGACATCTGCTATGCCACCGAGAACCGCCAGGTGGCGGTGAAGCAGGTGGCCGGAGGTGCGGACCTGCTGCTGGTAGTGGGTTCGGAGAACAGTTCCAACTCCAACCGGCTGGTGGAAGTGGCGCGCAAGCAGGGTACGCCCGCCTACCTGATCGAAAACTACCGCGCCATCCGTGGCGAATGGCTGGAAGGCATCCGCACGGTGGCATTAACGGCCGGGGCTTCGGCGCCGGAGTGCCTGGTGCAAGAAGCGGTGTCGTTCCTCACGCAGTCAGGCTTCAGCGACCTCCAGGAAGTGGAAGTGATGCCCGAAAACGTGCGCTTCGGTCTGCCTCCGGAGATCGTGGAAGCCATCTCCCCCGCCACCACGGCTGCGGAGTAAACGATGGACAACACCGGCGACAGTCGTCGCCCCATCCCGACGGCCCCCATGGCGCAGAGCAGCGAGCTCAACGCCGCGCCCGGCGGTGGCCCGTCGCTTTTGTTCGGCAAGCTCGACGACATGGTGAGCCGCGTGGCGGCGGCCGCCGATGCCGCCCGCCGCTTCCTCTTCTCCCAGCAGCACGAAGAAGGCTACTGGTGCGGCGAACTGGAAGCCGACACCACGCTGGAGTCCGACTACATCCTGCTGCACACCCTGCTGGGCACGGGCAACCCCGAGCGCATCCGCAAGGCCGCGAATTGCATCCTCAAGCATCAGAATGAAGACGGCGGCTGGAGCATCTACCTGGGCGGGCCGTCGAACGTCAGCGCCTCGGTGAAGGCCTACTTCGGGCTGAAGCTGGCGGGATACAAAGCCGACCACCCCGCGCTGGAGAAGGCGCGCAGGAAGATCCTGGAGCTGGGCGGGGTCACGCAGGTCAACACCTTCACTAAGATCTATCTCTGCTTCTTTGGGCAGTACGACTACATGTCGGTGCCGGCGGTGCCGCCGGAGATCGTGCTTTTCCCCAACTGGTTCTGGTTCAACATCTTCGAGATTTCCTCGTGGTCGCGCGGCATCCTGGTGCCGCTCTCCATCGCCTACGCCAAGAAGCCGTTCAAGAAGATCCTGCCAGAGATGGGCGTGGACGAGTTGTTTGTGCACGGCAAGAGCAAGAAGCACATGCGGCTGCCCTGGGCCAAGACGCTAGTGAGCTGGCGCAACTTCTTTTTGGTGGTGGACCGGGTGACGCACTGGCTGGAGGCGGTGCACATCCGGCCGCTGCGCTCGATTGCCATCCGCGCCGCGGAGGAGTGGATCCTGGAGCGCTTCGAGGGCAGCGACGGCCTGGCCGCCATCTATCCGGCGATGATGAACTCCATTATCGCGCTGCGCTGCCTGGGATACTCGCTCGACGATCCCCAGATGATCCGCGCCCTGGACGAGTTCGAGGCCCTGGGCATCGAGGAGCAAGACACGTTCCGCATGCAGCCCTGCAAGTCGCCGGTGTGGGACACCGCCTACGCGCTGTTCGCGCTAGGCGAGAGCGGAGTGCCGCGCAGCGAGGTGCGCCTGGCCGCCGCCGCCGACTGGATGCTGCGCAAGCAGGTGACGCGCAGCGGCGACTGGGCCGTCAAGAACGGGCGAGCCAACCCTGGTGGTTGGTACTTCGAGTTCAACAACGAGTTTTATCCCGACGTGGACGACACCGCCATGGTGCTGCTGGCACTGGCGCAAGTGGACCATCCCGACGAAGGCTATCTGCACAAGTCGGTGGAGCGCGCCAAGGAATGGGTGCTCTCCATGCAGTGCAAGAACGGCGGCTGGGCGTCGTTCGACAAGAACAATAACCGGATGGTGTTCCAGTACGTGCCCTTCGCCGATCACAACGCCATGCTCGATCCGCCGACCGTGGACGTCACCGGCCGGGTGCTGGAGATGCTGGCCACCTCCGACGGCACGCGGCAGCGCGCGGCCGTAAAGCGCGCCATCAAGTTCATCCAGCACGAGCAGGAGCCCGACGGCTCGTGGTTCGGACGCTGGGGCGTGAACTACATCTACGGCACCATGCAGGTGCTGCGCGGGCTCAGGGCCATCGGCGAGGATCCGCGCGAGGCCTACATCCAGCAGGCGGCGGAGTGGCTGCGCATGGTGCAGAACTCCGATGGCGGCTGGGGTGAGAGCTGCGAGTCGTATGACGATCCCAATAAGAAAGGGGTGGGAACGAGCACGCCGTCGCAGACCGCGTGGGCGGTGCTGGGACTGCTCGCCGCCGGCGACACGCGCAGCGATTCGCTCGCGCGCGGCATCGCCTACCTGCTTCGCACCCAGGGCAAGAACGGGAACTGGGAGGAGCCGCATTGCACTGGCACCGGCTTCCCGCGGGTGTTCTATCTGAAGTATCACCTGTACCGGACGTACTTTCCGCTGCTGGCGCTGACCAGCTATGCCAAAGCCATGGCGGAGGCGGAAAGGGAGATGGCGTCACGATGATCGCCGGGATTCACAACGGCTGTCATGCTGAGCGAGTGCGGGCCGCTTCTGGCCGCACAAGTCGAAGCACCTCTACTCTCACGATATCGTCCGAATAGGGGTCCTTCGACTCGCGCGCCAAAAACGGGGCGCGCTCGCTCCGGATGACACGCAGATGAAGCGTGGGCAGCATGGGAGGATCATGGCAGTACCGCTTTCACAGATGTGGACGGTGGGCAGCTACGTCGTCCGCCAAAAACTGAAGGGACGCAAGCGCTATCCGCTGGTGCTGATGCTGGAGCCGCTGTTCC
>JAHFUA010000086.1 GCA_023265315.1 Acidobacteriota bacterium
CGCAATGCGCGCGCCGGCATCGTGGGCGCCATCATCCTGGGAATGGGACGCGCGCTGGGCGAGACCATGGCAGTGACCATGGTGATCGGCAACACCCCGCAGATCGCCAAATCCCTGTTCGCTCCCGGATACACCATGGCCAGCGTGATCGCCAACGAATTCACCGAGGCTACCGGTGACCTGTATTTGAGCGCCCTGATCGAGATCGGGCTGGGGCTGTTCCTGGTGACCATCGTGGTGAACATGCTGGCACACTTGCTGGTATGGTCGGTCACCCGCGGGGTGCCGGCGAGGGCCAATGCCTGATCGTAGCCGATCGCGCGAACGCTTCCTGGCGTGGCGGCGCACCGTCGCGGACCGCCTGGCGACCGGCTTCGCTGTGTTGATGACGGTGCTGGTGGTGGCTCCGCTGCTGGCCGTCTTCAGCTACCTGGTGGTGCGTGGCATCGGCTCGCTCAACCTCGCGTTTTTCACTCATCTTCCCGTGCCTGTCGGCGAGAAGGGCGGAGGGGTGGCGAACGCCATCGTGGGATCGGCGATGATCCTGGGCATCGCCAGCCTGATCGGAGTGCCCTGGGGGATCGGCGCGGGCATCTACCTCGCCGAGTATGGCCGCGGACGCTTCGCGTCGCTGCTGCGGTTCACCGCGGACGTGCTGAACGGTGTGCCTTCGATTGTGATCGGCATCGTGGCCTACGCGCTGGTAGTGCTGACGCAGAAGCACTTTTCCGCGCTCTCCGGCGGCGTGGCCCTGGGCATCATGATGATTCCCACCATCACGCGCGCGACTGAGGAAGTGCTGCTGCTGGTGCCGCTCGCGGTGCGGGAAGCGGCCTGGGGCCTGGGAGTGGCGCGCTGGCGGGCCACGCTCTCCATCACCCTGCGTACCGCCACCGCCGGCGTGATCACGGCGGTGATGCTGGCCTTCGCCCGCATCGCGGGGGAGACGGCGCCGCTGCTGTTCACGGCTTTCGGTAATCAGTTCTGGAACCTCAATCCCAACCAGCCCACGGCCGCGCTGCCGTTGCAAATCTTCACCTACGCCATCTCGCCGTTCGATGAATGGCACCGGCTGGCCTGGGCGGGAGCGCTGGTGCTGATCGCGCTGATCGTGGGCGCCGTCGCCATGGTGCGTGTGGTGGCGCGCCGCGGCATGTTCCAGGGAGCGAGTTAAGAGATGGGTGTTGGCGTCCAGGTCGAGCAGCTCAACGCGTGGTTCGGCGCCACCCAGGCGCTCTACGACATCGCCATGCAGATCCCGGCGAATCACGCCACCGCCATCATCGGGCCCTCGGGCTGCGGGAAGTCCACCTTCATCCGCTGCCTCAACCGCATGCACGAGACGGTGCGCGACGCGCGCCTGGAAGGCCGGGTACGCATCGGCGCCATGGAGGTCTACGGCAACGGCACCTCGGCGGTGGAAGTGCGCCGCCGCGTGGGCATGGTGTTTCAGAAACCCAACCCCTTCCCCACCATGTCGATTTACGACAACGTGGCCGCCGGGCTGAAGCTGAACGGCTTCCACAACCGGCGCGTGCTCGATGAAGTGGTGGAGCGCTCGCTGCACATGGCCGCCCTGTGGGACGAGGTGAAGGATGTGTTGAAGAAGCAGTCGGGGGCCAGCCTCTCCGGAGGCCAGCAGCAGCGGCTGTGCATCGCCCGCGCCCTGGCGGTGCAGCCGGAAGTGATGCTGATGGACGAACCCGCCTCCGCCCTCGACCCCATCTCCACCAGCAAGATCGAAGAACTGATTTTCCAGCTCAAGGAGCAGTACACGATCGTGATCGTCACCCACAACATGCAGCAGGCGGCGCGGGTGGCGGAGTACACTGGCTTTTTCCTGATGGGGAAGCTGATCGAGTTCGACAAGACCGAGAAGATCTTTACCAATCCCTCCGACAAACGGACGGAAGACTACATCACAGGCAGGTTCGGATAGTGCGCACACGTTTCCACCAGGGTTTGGATCAGTTGAAGCAGAAGCTGCTCACCATGGGCGGCATGGCCGAGCAGGCGGTGGAGCGCGCCGTCGAGGCTTACCGGCGGCGGGATGCCGAGCTGTGCCGCCTGGTTTTCGAAGGCGAACCCGCCATCAACATCATGGAGCGCGAGATCGACGAGCTCGCCCTCGACCTGCTGGCCATGCAGCAGCCCATGGCCATCGACCTGCGCTTTATCACCGCCGTCATGAAGATCAACGCTGACCTGGAGCGCGTGGGCGACCAGGCGGTGAATATCGTGCAGCGCGCGCAGCACTCGCTCGAGCTGCCGGAGGTGGAGCTGCCTGCCGATATTCCCCGCATGGCGGGACTGGCCCGGGACATGGTGCGGCGCGCGCTGCAGTCGTTCATCGACGCCCGTCCGGAAGCGGCCGAGGAAGTGCTGAAGATGGACGACCTGGTGGACAACATGAACCGCGATATCCACGCCGCCATGGTAGATCACATGAAGCGGGTCCCGGACGCGCTGCAGCAGGCGCTGGACGCCCTGCTCATCGCGCGCAACCTGGAACGGGTGGCCGACCACGCCACCAATATCGCCGAAGACGTCATCTTCTGGATCAAGGGCGCCGACGTGCGCCACCATTTTGGGATGAATACCGTCCAGCCCTAGCCCGCCGGACACGTCCGTTTGTAACCCGGCTTTTTTGATCGGTTGCATTAGAATTTTGGCAGAATCTGAGCCGAAAGTGACCCTATACTATCTACTCTCGATGCTTAGGTCCGGCCAGAATGCGATTTTGCTGCGGCTGCTTATCGTGATGGTGACAGCTACAGCCGTTCGTCTCTCTGGCAGGGGGACTTGAGCTAGCGGATCCAACAACAGCTCCTGAGCCCACCGCCAGACAAGGCGAGTGGGCTTTTTGTTTTGCACGGAATTTTTGGAACAAGACCTGAGATGCGTTTGGGACGGGGATGCGGCCATGATAGTCATGAAATTCGGGGGTACTTCGGTCGCGGATGCGCCGGCCATCGAGCGGGTGGCCGAGATCGTGCGCAGCCGCTCGGCGGAAGACCCCATAGTCGTGGTCAGCGCGCTGGCCCGCGTGACCGACCAGTTGCTGGCGGCCGGCCAGGCCGCGGCCGCCGGCGACCGTGATCAAGCGCTGGAGTCATCCCGAGCCCTGCGCCAGCGACACCACCGCACCGCTTCCGAACTTCTCTCCGGCCATCACTTCTCCAGGCTTCAGCCCGCGCTGGAATCCAATTTCGACCTGCTGCAAGAGCTGTTGACCCGGATCGCCGCCCTCCAGGAGCTCTCCTCGCGCAACACCGACTGCCTGCTCTCGTTCGGCGAATTGCTGTCGAGCGAGATGGTGAGCGCGGTACTGGCGGCGCGCGGTCTCGGGTGCGAGCGGGTGGACGCCCGCGAATGCATCATCACCGACGCCTCCCACACCCGGGCCGCGCTGCTTTTCAACGAAACCAGAGCCCGCCTCCAGGCCCGGCTGCGGCCGCTGCTGGAACGGCGCGCCATCCCGGTGATGGGAGGCTTCATCGGCTCCACTGTGGACGGCACGCCCACCACCATCGGCCGCGGCGGCTCGGATTACTCCGCCTCGATCGTGGGCGCGGCCTTGGACGCGGCCCGCATCGAGATCTGGACCGATGTCCCCGGGATGATGACCACCGACCCCAATCTTTGCCCGGAGGCGCGCCTGATCCAGGAGATCAGCTTCGAAGAAGCCGCGGAACTGGCCTCCTTCGGGGCCAAGGTGCTGCACCCGGCTACGCTGCTGCCGGCCATCGAAAAGAACATCCCGGTCTGCGTGCTGAATTCGCGCGATCCGGCAGGCGCGGGCACCTGCATCCGGACGCACGCTCCGCGCAGCCGCGATCCGGTGCGCGCTATCGCCGCCAAGCGCCACACCACTATCGTCAACGTCGCCGGGGAGCGCGCCTGGATCCCGCGCGGGTTCTTGCGCGAAGTCCTGGCGGTGTTCGACCGCCACAACTGCCAGGTGGATATCGTCGCCAGCTCGCAGGTGAGCATCTCGCTGGCGGTGGAGTCCGATTCCGCCGCCCCAGAACTGGTGACCGATCTGGAACGCTTCGCGCAAGTGAGTTGCGAACCACGGCAGGCCATCGTGAGCGTGGTGGGCGAGAACCTGCGCGGCCGGCAAGGCATCGCGGCCCGCGTGTTCTCGAGCGTCTCCAGCGCGGGGGTCAACGTGCGCATGATTTCGCAGGGCGCTTCCGAGATCAACATCAGCTTCGTCATCCAGGAGGAAGATGTGCCGGCGGCGGTGCGCCATTTGCACAGCGACCTGTTCGCCGACGCCCAGGCCGAGGACGGCCGGCGCTGGCTGCCCTCCGCTGTCCGCCGGCGACAGCCCGCGCCGGAACATTTGGCACGGAGTGGAGCTGAGGAAGGCTGAGGAGTTTCGACTGACACGGCGAGAAGCATCGAGGTGAATGCATATGGGTCCGAAATCTGACTTCATCTGGCTGAACGGCAAGCTGCTTCGCTTCCAGGACGCCACCCTGCACTTCATGACCCCCGGCCTGCATTACGGGATCGGCGTCTTCGAAGGGATTCGCTGCTACGCCGCGTCCAATGGCCCGGCCATCTTCCGCCTGAATGATCACATGCAACGGCTGGTGGACTCGGCGCGCGTGCTGGGCTTTCTGGAGCTTCCCTACACGCTGCGCGAGCTGATTGACGCGGCGAAGGCCACGGTGGCCGCCAACGCCTTCCCCGACTGCTACATCCGGCCGCTGATCTATCTCGCCGAAGGTGGCTGGAATCTTTCGCTCGATGCCGGCGTGCCGCACGTGGGCATTGCGGTGTGGAAGTGGGAGCGGTTCCTGGGCGACGAAGCGCTGGAGAACGGGATCCGCGCCAACACCTCGTCGTTCACCCGCCATCACGTCAACGCCAGCATGACCAAGGCGAAGATCTGCGGCAATTACGCCAACTCAGTGCTGGCGCGGACGGAATCGCTGCGCCTGGGCTTTGACGAGGCTATCATGCTCGACCCCCAGGGCTACGTCGCCGAGTGCACCGGCGAGAACCTGTTTCTGGTGCGCCGGGACGTGTTGTACACCACGCCCAGCGCGGCCATTCTCGAGGGCATCACGCGCGACACCATCCTGACCTTGGCCCGCGAGCTCGGTCTCAAGGTGGTGGAGGAATCCATCTCGCGCGACCAGCTCTACCTCGCCGACGAAGTGTTCGTCTGCGGCACGGCGGCGGAAGTCGCCGGCTTGCGGGAGATCGATTTGCGGCGCATCGGCAGCGGCAAAACCGGCCTCGTCACCCGCCGGCTGCAACACGCCTACCAGCAAGTGACGCGCGGCACGCATCCGCTCTCCGCCAACTGGCTGGAGTACGTCCCTTTGGTTGAGGTGGGCTATGGGCACGGAGTTTGAGTGATGGGCATGATGAGCGAAAACCCGCGTTTCCCCTGGCAGGGAGGGCTGAGGTTTGCCTCCCACGGGCCGCTCGCGGCTCGCGCGGCGAGGCCGAGGAACGTCGCGCTGGTGGGGTTTGGGACTGTCGGCCGCTCGGTGGCGCGCATTTTGTCGAGCGCGCCCTCCCCCTCCAATGAAGCACAAACAGCTTCATTGGGGACCCCGCCGCGCCTGCACCTGACGCACATTATCAATCGCGACGTGGAACGCAAGCGGGTGGACTGGCTGTCCAGTCACATCCGCTGGACCGACAACTTCGAAGACGCGCTCGACGATTCCGTGGACATCGTGGTTGAACTCGTGGGCGGGCTGGAACCGGCGCGCGAGTGGGTGCGCCGGGCGCTGCTGGCGGGCAAGTCTGTGGTCACCGCCAACAAGCAGTTGATCGCCCACCACGGAGCGGAACTGCTGGAGCTGGCGCGGCGCCAGGGATGCCAGCTCGCCTTCGGCGCCTCCGTCGCTGGCGGCGTGCCGGTGGTCTCCGGACTGCAAGAGGGCTTGGCGGGCGATCGCCTCTACAAGGTCTGCGGAATCCTGAACGGCACGTGCAATTACATCCTCAGCAAGATCGAAGGAGGCGGCATCGGTTTCGCCGAGGCGCTCGGCGAGGCGCAGCAACTGGGATATGCCGAGAGCGATCCCACCGATGACGTTGAGGGCTTCGATGCCCGCGCCAAACTGGCGATCCTGGCGCGCGTCGGCCTGAACTGCGAGGTCTCGCCGGGCGATATCGCGTGCCGCTCTATCGCCAGCCTGGAGGCGGTGGATTTCCTCTATGCCAGAGACCTGGGCTGCACCATTCGCCAGATTTCGTGCGCTGAGTTGAAAGACGGGAAGCTGTTCGCCTCGGTGCAACCGGCGCTGGTGCCGCTGGCGTCGCCGCTGGCGCGGGTGCAGGGCAGCCAGAACCTGGTGATGGTGACCGGCGAATTCGGCGGGGAGACGGTGTTCTCCGGCCACGGAGCGGGCGGCGATCCCACGGCGGTGGCCGTGGTCTCCGACCTGATGGCCATTGCCGAAGGACGCATGAACGGCTGGCATTCCGCCCCGGCGCAGAAGGTGCCGGTAAGCTCCGAGTTCAGCTCGCCGCATCACCTGCGCTTCACGGTGAGCGATCGCCCGGGGATCATCGCTGCCGTCTCCGGAATTCTTGCGAAACACGGCATCAGCATCGAGGCGGTGCTGCAGAAGCCAGGATACCCGAAATCGCGGCTGCCGTTCGTCATGACGCTGGAAGAGTGCCCCAACTCCCTGCTGGAACGAGCGCTGGGGGAACTGCGCGGCCTGGACTTCCTGGTGGAGCCCATCCTGAGCCTGCCGCTGTTGCGTTGAAGGAGCGGAATGTATCTGCGATGTAGTGACGAACGCTGTGCCATGAAGCTGGAGCTGCACCAGCGTGCGCTGATGTGTCCGCGCTGCGGCGAGCTGCTGGAAGTGGCGGCCGGCACCCTGATGTTCAGCCCCCAGGTGCTGAAAGAGCTGTGGTGGAACCGGCGCTGCTCGCGCGATCCCCGCGACCGCAGCGGAGTGTGGCGGTTCCGCGAGTTTCTTCCCGATTACCCGCCGCGGGACATCGTCACCCTGGGAGAGGGCAATGTGCCGCTGGTGCCGGGCATTAAGAGCGGCGCCTGGGCCGGGCTTTCGGACATACGCTTCCAACACCTGGGCTGGAACCCGACCGCCTGCTTCAAAGACCTGGGGATGACCGTGGGCATCACCGAGGCCAGGTTCCAGGGTGCGCGCACGGTGGCCTGCGCCTCCACCGGCAACACAGCAGGCTCGATGGCCGCCTATGCCGCGCGCGCCGGAATCGCGGCCCGCGTCTATCTGCCCGCTGGCGCCGTCTCGCCCAACAAGGTTGCTCAGGCGCTCGATTACGGCGCGGAGATCATAGAAGTGAAAGGCAGTTTCGACCGCGCGCTGGAAACGCTGCGGCACCAAGCCGGGCCGGACCTCTACTTCCTCAATTCCATCAATCCCTTCCGGCTCGAGGGCCAGAAGACGGTGATGTTTGAACTGCTGGAGGAGCTGGGATGGCGTTCGCCGGACTACGTCGTGGTCCCGGGCGGCAATCTGGGGAACACCGCGGCATTCGGAAAGGCGCTGTACGAACTCAAGACCGCCGGCCTGATCGCCAAAGTGCCGCGTCTGGTGGTGGTGCAGGCGGAGGGCGCCAATCCCCTGGTTCGCACCTGGCGCGCGGGTTCGGACGAGCTGCTGGTGGTCAACGAGCCGCGCACCGCAGCCACGGCCATTCGCATCGGCGCGCCGGTTTCCTGGAAGAAAGCGCTGAAGGCGCTTCGCTTCACGGGCGGCCTGGCCATCGACGTGACCGACGACGAGATCGCGGAAGCCAAGTCGGTGATTGGCCGCGACGGCATCGGGTGCGAGCCGGCCTCAGCCACCACGCTCGCCGCCGCTCGCAAGCTGGTGCGCGGGGGAACGATCCCTCGCGATGCCAGCGTGGTCGCCATCCTCACCGGGCACGTGCTCAAGGACACCGATTACATCACCCGATCAAGGTACACGGCGGCCCCGAGCGAAGTCGAAGCGGCGGCCGTGCGCTCCTCGGCGGAAGTTCAGGCGGACTAATTAAGATGGGACCTAAATCCATGGCGATGCGAATGCGACCGGAGCCGGTGGAGATTGCGGTGCCGGCATCGGTCGCGAACCTCGGACCAGGGCTTGACGCCCTGGCGGTAGCGTTGCAGCTTTACCTTCACGTGCGGGCTCACAGAGCGCCCGGCGACGGAAAGAATGAGTTGCAGTTCGACTTTGGCGGGTTCGAGCTCGACGGCGACAACTTTATCGAGCGCTCTTTCCGCTTTATGGCGGCGCGGGACGGCGTGGACTTCCCTTCGCTCCAGGTCGAAGTGCGCAGCGAGATCCCCAGCCGCTCGGGACTGGGGAGCAGCGCGGCCGCCACGGTGGCCGGATTGCGCTTGTACGATGCCCTGTTCGGTCCCTGTCCCATGCAGGAACTGCTGAACGTGGCCTGCGAACTGGAAGGGCATCCGGATAACGCTGCGGCCGCGCTGCTCGGGGGCCTGACTACGAGTTGCGAATTGCAGGACAGCTCCGTGATCGCGCTCTCCATGCCCTGGCCGGAGGCGCTCCGCTTTGTGGTCCTGACTCCGGACCTGGGCCTGGACACCGCCCTTTCGCGTCGCGCGCTGCCGAAGCAACTCCGACGCGAGGACGCCGTCTTTAACCTACAGCGGGTGGCGTTGCTGGTGCAGGCGCTGCAGAGCCGCGAGTTTTCCCTGCTGCGCGAAGCCTTGCGCGACCGCTGCCACCAGCCCTTCCGCTGCGCGCTGGTGCCGGGACTGGAGCAGATCCTCGAGCTGGAGCATCCCGACCTGCTGGGGGTATGCCTGGCGGGCGCGGGACCGTCCATCCTGGCGCTGGTGGAAAAAAATGCAGAGGCGGTGCAGGAATTGCTGGCGCGCACCTACGAGCCGCTGGGAATCCCGTTCACCATGCGCACGCTGCGCGCTTACCAGAACGGTACGTGGAAACTGCAGCATTGCCTGTTGCCCGCCGCCACGCCTCCGGTGGATGTACGATTAGACACTACGTCGTGAGTCTTTCTAAAGAGTAGATGTAGTTTGTGAAGGGGCACGCCTTCAGGCGTGCCGGAAGCGAAACCAGAGATTACGGCTTTAGCCGCTGAGGGACGCGCCCCCAGGCCTAAAGGCCAATTCAAGCGCGGCGCATGTCGGCAGGGCTAAAAGCCGTGCCCTTTCACCGCCGCTACGGCAACACTGGAACTGTTCTAGAGGTCCGGAACTCATGCTGACCGCGAAGGCGTTCGAAGTCCTTGTAGCGAAGAATCTGCAACACGTCCGCTCTCCCATCCGCGACCTGGCGGCGGTGGCCGATGAACTGCGGAGGCAGGGCAAAACCATCCTCATGCTGAACATCGGGGACCCGCTGGACTGCGATTTCAGCACGCCTGCGGAGCTGGTGGAAGCGGTGGTGAAGGCCATGCGCAACGGCAAGAACGGCTATGCTCCGGCGCTGGGCATCGCAGAGGCCCTCGGTGCCATCCGCGCTGACGCCGAGCGCAAGGGCATCTGCAACATCCAAGACGTGTTCATCACCGACGGGGTGAGCGAAGCTGTGGACATCTGCCTCACCGCGCTGCTCAACCCGGGCGACGATCTGCTGGTGCCGCGCCCAGGATATCCGCTCTACACCGCGGTGCTGGCCAAGATCGGCGCCGGGCGCAATCCCTACGATCTGGCGGAAGAACTCGAATGGGAGCCGGACGTCGAGAGCCTCGCCGCCAGAGTCACCCCGGCCACGCGCGGGATCGTGCTCATCAACCCCAACAACCCCACAGGCGCTGTGCATTCGCGGCGCACCCTGGAGGCGATCGCCGAACTGGCGCGGCAGCACAACCTCATCATCTTTGCCGACGAGATCTACGACCGGGTGACCTTCGACGGCGCCGGGCACGTGCCCTTCGCGACCCTCGCTCCGGACATCCCGGTGGTCACCTTCGGCGGACTGTCCAAAGGATTCCTGGCCACCGGCTGGCGCGTGGGCTGGTGCGTGGTGAGCGGACCGGCGGCGGCCGTGCGGTCGTATGTCGAAGGCATGCACAAGCTGCTGCGCACGCGCTTGTCCGCCAACCATCCGGTGCAGTACGCGGTGCGGCCGGCGCTTGCAGGCATGCCGCAACACCTGCCGGGAACGATGGCCAAACTCCAGGCGCGCCGCGACCTTACTGTCGAGTGGTGCAAGGCGACGCCGCGCGTCCATTGCGTGACGCCCAAAGGCGGCTTCTACGCCTTTCCGCGTCTCGACATCCCGGAAGACGACCTGGACTTCGTGAAGGGGCTGCTCCTCGAGAAGCAGGTACTGGTGGTTCACGGCGGGGGATTCGGAGAACAGGCTGGTACGCGCCACATCCGCATCGTCTTCCTGCCGCAGGAACCCACGCTGCGGAGAGCGTACCAGGCCATCGGCGACTTCATCGCGGGACGATATGGCGGCTAGCCTGTGTCAACACACGTTTCCCATCCAACAGGAAGACCCCGGAAACGGTTGACGATGCGAAATCGGGCCCGACTTGGCTTTGTGAAAGTCCTTAAACCGTGCCGCGATTTGAAGGTTCTCGTAGCCTTTGGCCACCAGTGCCGCGACTTCAATTCGTCACCAACTTTCGACTAATTATTCGCATACACCCAGCATGCTTGACTGCCACACAAAAATGATCATCCCACAGCCTTACATCCACGGTGGCACCAATAGCGGTTTTGCGTAGCCATAGGACGGCGCGGGGAACGGGAGCCACAATGCTGTGTTATTTTCCGCCCACGCTGCCGAAGGTGGCGTACCTGTTCGTCTTTGGCGCGTGCGGCAATTGTGGATGCACCACTGCAAGAAACTGAGACAGCTGGCAACGGTCTTGTTGCTGTCACGCGAAGGAAACGGCGATGAACAACAACCAGAAGCGTCACAAAAACGATACCCAAACATTTGAGGAATTGACTTTTTCGGAGCAAGCCAAGGCAATCAACATCAAGGTTGTGTGGTTTCTCAATGCGACTCGCAGCCACGCTCGCAAGTGTGTCCAGGAGCACGGCACCGGACGCGCCACCCGCATACCGGCCAAGGTAACTGACCAGCTTCGGCGCATGGCTGACCAAGTGGAAGGAGTCCGGCCCTAACATCAGGATACGCTGGTGCGTCCCTGTCACTCCTTCCCGTGTCCGAGGTTGTGTTAAAGCACCTGGTTAATTGTCGCGCCCGGTTCCAATCGTCCGAGCCGACGTACGGCCCGGCGGAAGCCGGGCCCCTCCCGAAAGAGAGGCCACACTGTAGAGACGCAGCATGCTGCGTCTCTACGATTACTTTCAATTTGCACTAGCTGGCGCGCGCTGCGGCGGCGGTGCGTTGACGTACCAGCGCGATAAAAGCCAGGGCAGCCCGTGGCAAGCTGCGGTCCTTGCGATAAATCAACCCCAATTCCCGCCACAGCTCAACCCCTTTGAGCGGGATCAAGGCCACCTGGCCGGCGCGGGCCTCGGCTTGCGCGAAGCTGGCGCTGATCAGCGTGGCCCCCAGCCCCGCCGCCACGAAGTTCTTGATCATCCCCACGCTGGGCAGCTCCATGGCCACCCGCAACTGCTCGCGGCAAGGGCGAAACAGTTTGTCGAGCAACTGGCGCGTGTATCCGGTTTTGGGGAAGATGAGCGGGTGCTGGGCGACGTCCTCCACGGAAACGGCAGCGTACTTGGCCAGGGGATGGCGCGGACCGACCATGACCATGAGGCGATCGCGGAAGATGGAGTGGATCTTCAGGCTGGGAGAGCGGACCGGCAGCGTCACTACGCCTACGTCGAGCGCGCCGGACTCGATCCGTTCCACGATCTTGCGGCTGAAGTTGCGGTAGATATTGATCTGCACCGCGGGATAGAGGCGCGAATACTCCGCGAAGACCTCGGGCAACACGTAGAGGCACGTGGCTTCGTTCACGCCAATAGCGAGCATGCCGCGCGGCGTGACGTTCTGGTCGGCGACGGCGCGCAGCGATTCGTCGCGCAGGCTCAGCATCCGCCGGGCGTAGTCGAGCAGCACCTCGCCCGCGGGCGTCAGGTGCACGCTCTTGCCGGCGCGGTCGAGCAGCTTTGCGCCGTACTCCTCTTCCAACTGATGGATCTGCGCGCTCACCGCCGACTGCGAGCGAAAGACCTTCTGTCCCGCACGCGAGAAATTCCCCTGCTTGGCGACCTCGAGGAACGTGGTGAGAACGTCGAAATCCATATGCACGCCGGGTGCGCGTCCCTGCCGGGACGCAGTTGAAAGGTGAAAGGGCACGGCTTCCAGCCGTGCCGGAAACGTCCACACATCGACGGGCCTTTAGGCCCTGAGGCATCCCTCAGCGGCTAGAGCCGAGTTTTTGACCGCCTTTTGCGGCACGCCTAAAAGGCGTGCCCCTTCACCCCCTGTACCAACTGTGAATCTGCTCCAAGTCCATAGCGCCCCTGCGGGGCTGGACCACTGGATCAAATGTCTTGCAACAGCGCCTCGGCGAGCGACTGCTGGCGGGCTGCATCCAGCTTCGCCCCGTCGGCGGTCAAATAGAACACGTCGATCGCCTTCTGGCCCTCGGTGTCGATGAGCGCGACCTCGATGTTGCACCCGTGCTTCGCCAGCTTCGAGCTGATGTGGTACAGCAGCCCGGGACGGTCCTGCGCGACCAGCTCCAGCAGCGTGCTGTGGGAGGAACACTGATCGTCGAACGTGAGCTGGGGCAAGATGGTCACCTTGGCGGGACGCATGCCGCCAGGCTTGGCCCGGCCCGCCATCAGCGCCGCCAGGCTTACCTCTCCGTTGAGCACCGCCAGCAAGTTGTTCCTGAAACGCTCCATCTCCGAGGGATTCAGGTCGAAGGTGCGGAACAGGTCGGTGAAATGAAACATGTCGAGCACGATCCCGGCGTGGTTCGAGAAGGCGTCCGCCTTCACGATGTTCATGCCCCAGGCCGCCAGCGTGCCGGCGATGGTGGCAAAGAGCAGGGGGCGGTCGGGCGTGATCAGCGTGAGTTCGTAGAGGTGCGAACGTTTCCGCAGCGACACTTGTACCGGGGCCTCGGCCAGCGCCCTCGCCATCCGCAGATGCTCCGATATCTCCGCCGGGGAATGGGTCAAGACGTAGCGCCTGGGGAATCCCGCCAGAAACTCACTGAGTCCCTCGGAGGCGCGCTCCTGGGGGACGCGCATGCTTTCCAGCTCGAGCTGCTCAGGACGCAAGCGCTCGTCGTCGAGGCTGCGGTTCATGTGGTTGATGGTGGCGGCGTAGAGCTGCCACAGCATCTCCGCCTTCCACGGCGTCAGCGCCTCAGGGTTGACGGACTTGATGTCGGCGTAGGTGAGCAGACACAGCATCTTCAGCCGCTCGGGCGTGCCGACTTTGGCGGCCAGGCTGCGAACCGTCTCCGGGTCGAAGATGTCGCGGCGCGACAGCGTCAGCGACATCTCCAGGTGACTGGAAACCAGGGAGCGGACGGTATCGTCCGCCTCGGCGTCCAGCGCCCAGCGCGCCAGGCTCTGGTCGAGCGCCTGCAGACTGCCGGTAATGTGGTTGGCGACGGGCATGCCTTTGCCGATGTCGTGGACCAGCAGCGCCAGGAACAGCAACTCCGGGCGCTCGGTCTCGGCCAGGATTTCGCCGAATCGATTGTCCCAGGGGTCCTCGGCCTGGCGCAGCCGGTGCAGGTTTTCGATGGCGGTGAAGGAATGCTCGTCCACCGTGTAGCGGTGGTAGTAGTCGCGGATGACGAGCGCATCGATGGCGTGGAATTCCGGCAACAGCACGGTCAGCAGTCCGGTGCGGTGCATGGCGCGCAAGGCGTCGGCGGCATAGCGCAGGGTCAGGATCACGCGCAGGCGGTCCCAGAGTCCGGACAGGCGCGGCAAGCGCTGGCACAGCAGCGGCAAGGCCTTTTCGATGCGCTGCTCGGCATCGCGGCTGAGCTTGAGCCCGTGGCGGGCGACGAACTCGAAGAGCGAGAGCGCGGTCGAGGCGTCCTCCATGGCCGTGGACTGGCGCAGCAGAACGCGGCCGTGGCTGACCTGGAAATCGGCGTTGGAGAGCCGCGAGCGCCAGTCCTCGAAGGCGCGGTAGAGCGAGGAGCGCGCCCCCGCGACGTCGTCGAGGAACTGGGTGGTGACCCGATCGACCACGCGGGCGTGGCGGAAGTAAAGCCGCATCCACTCCGCAGGTCTCATGGCGCCCCGCGCTTTGGCGCCGACGCCCTCAGCCGCCGCTTCCGCCTGGAGCTCGTAGCTGAGCGCGTTGTCGTCCCGACCCTGGCGGTAATGCAGAAAGCAGCGGACGGCGCACAAAAAGTCGAAGGCGCGCCGGCAATCCTCGCGCAGCTCCTGCGCCAGCAGTTGCTCGGGGGCCGGCCAGACATGGCGCTTCTCCATGGCCGTGATCAGGGCCAGCCAGCAGACGACGTTGTAGTCGCGCAAGCCACCGGGGCCTTCTTTGACGTTGGGCTCCAGGTGAAAGATGGTGTGGCCGTACTTGGCATGGCGCGTGCGCGTCAGCTCCGCCAAGTTCTGCACCAAGGGCTGGCGCTCGCGGAGCACCAACTGCGGCACCACCTCGTCATGCAGACGGGTGAACAACTGCGCATCCCCGGCGAGATAGCGGCAGTCCAGCAGCGACATGTTGAATTCCAGGTTGTCGCGGTACAGCCGGCCGCATTCCGCCAGGCTGCGGGTGGTGGGGCTCACGCGCAGGCGAAGGTCCCACATCTCGCGGCAGATGTGCGCGATCGCCGGCTTGTGTTGCTGCTCGGCGCGCGCGTCATCGCAAAGAAACAGAATGTCCACGTCCGAGCCGGGGAAGAGGATCCTGCGTCCGAACCCGCCCAGCGCCGCCAGGCAGAAGTGCTGGGGACAGTTCAGACCGGGCGTGACGAAGGCAGCATAAAGCTGCCGCGCGATGGACTCCACCAGGGCGGCGCGCTCGTGCACCGCGGCCAGGCCATCTCCACTCTCCTTGAAGCGCTCGCGGATCTGCCCCGATTCGGAGAGGTACAGGTCCCGCAGATTGGGTACGGCAGCAGCCGACATGATCATTGCCCAGCCTCCGCACGCCTTGGGCGTGCCGAGGGAAGTGGATTATTCACCAGGGTGGAGCAGGCCTTCAGGCCTGCATTGCTGCGATCCTTTGAATTGCGGGCTTCAGCCCCTGAGGTGATTCTGTGACCATAGCGAGGATGCACACGACCAATAGGCGCCTCAGCGGCTA
>JAHFUA010000087.1 GCA_023265315.1 Acidobacteriota bacterium
ATGCTAGTGCATGGGATTGGGACTGCGCCGGCAAAGTTGCATAAGAGCGGGTGGCCCTGTTGCGCCCCCCCCGGCTCACGATTTGACACACGCGCCGTCGAACCAGTAGCTTTCAAGATTCGAGTGTGCGAGTCCCCTGCCCATTGCCCCCCGGAGGTCCCATGAAGATTTCCTTGCGCAAAATCCTGCCTGCCCTGCTGCTTCTCTTGATCGTGATCCCGGCGCTCGGCCAGGAGCTCGACCTGGCTTCCTTCGAAAAGCGGATCACCGTCAAGAAGCTGGATAACGGCCTGACCCTGCTGGTGATGCAGCGGCCGGAAGCGCCCGTGTTCTCCTTCTACACCATCGTGGACGCGGGTTCGGCGCAGGATCCACTGGGCGCGACCGGCCTGGCGCACATGTTCGAGCACATGGCGTTCAAAGGCACCACCGGCATCGGCACCACCGACTGGCCGGCGGAAAAAGCTGCTCTGGAGAAGGTGGAAGAAACCT
Source organism: Acidobacteriota bacterium (assembly GCA_023265315.1). Lineage (GTDB taxonomy): Bacteria > Acidobacteriota > Terriglobia > Terriglobales > Acidobacteriaceae > JAHFUA01. The sequence goes on from JAHFUA010000087.1 coordinate 493, forward strand.
ACGCCGCCTACCGCGCGGAGAGATACAAGACCGTGGGCCGCGACGAGAACAAGGTCAAGCAGCTCGAGCAGGCGTGGAAGCAGGCCATCGCCCAGGCCCAGCAATACGTCATCCCGAATCAGTTCGACGAGATCCTGGAGAGCAACGGCGGCCGGGGCGTCAACGCCTTCACCAATTGGGATGAGACCGCCTATCACTACTCGCTGCCGGCGAATCGCGTACAACTCTGGGCGTACCTGGAATCGGAGCGCTTCCTTCATCCCGTGATGCGCGAGTTCTACAGGGAACGCGACGTGGTGATCGAGGAGCGCCGCATGCGCACCGACAGCCAGCCCATCGGCCGGCTAGTCGAACAGTTCCTAGGGGGATCCTTCAGCACGTACCCCTACCACCGGCCGACGATCGGCTATTTCTCCGACCTGACTTACTTCTCCGCCAGTGATGCCAAGACCTTCTTCGACCAGTACTATGTGCCTTCGAATATGGTGGTCGCCATCGTGGGCGATGTAAAGCCCGCCGAGGTGGTTCCGCTCGCCGAGAAATACTTCGGCCGCCTGCCCACGCGTCCCAAGCCGGGTCCCGTGCACACCTCCGAGCCACCGCAGAACTCCGAGCGCCAGGTGGTGCTGCACGAGACGGCGCAGCCCTTCTACCTCGAGGGATACCACCGGCCCGATTATCGCGACCCGGATGATGCCGTCTACGACGCCATCACCGACCTGATGTCCAACGGGCGCACCTCGCGCCTGTTCCGCGCGCTGGTTCGCGACCAGAAGATTGCAGCGGAAGCGGAAGGATTCAGTGGCTTCCCGGGCACTAAGTACGAGCACCTGTTCGCCTTCGACGCCGTCCCCCTGCCCGGGCGCACGCCGGAGGAGATGCGTAAAGCCATCCACCAGGAGATCGAGCGGCTGAAGACCACCGACGTCAGCGATGAAGAACTGAAGATGGTGAAGACGCGCGCCAAGGCCAACCTTATCCGCGGTCTGGCCAACAATCCAGGCCTCGCTTTTCAGCTCGCGATCTACCAGCTCCGCTACGGCGACTGGCGGGAGCTGTTCGGTTCCGTGGAGCGCATCGACAAGGTCAGCAAGGAGGACATCCGCCGCGTGGCCAACAAGACCTTCCTGCCCACCAACCGCACCGTGGGCATCATCGAGACCATTCCCGGGTCACCCAATCCTCAGGGGGGGAAAGAACAATGAACCGGCGACCGAGCCTCGCTCTCCTCGTTTCCGTATTGCTGATGTCGCTGCCGGCGGCGCAAGCGCAGAAATCGCCGGCACCACCGGCCCGAACCACAGACCCCGAGCTGGGACAGATCAAGACTCCGCCGCTGCCCGAGTTCCATCCCCAGATCCCCAACCGCGTGGTGCTGCCGAACGGCATGGTGCTGCTGCTTCAGGAAGACCACGAGTTGCCGCTGGTCGACGGCATCATGCGCGTCCGCGGCGGCTCGCGCCTGGAGCCCGCGGCCAAGGTCGGACTGGTGGACATTTACGGCGACGTGTGGCGCACCGGCGGCACCCAGGACAAGACCGGCGACCAGCTCGACGACTTTCTGGAAGCGCGCGCCGCCAAGGTCGAGACCGACGGCTCGGCCGATTCCACCGTCATCAGCTTCAACTGCCTGAAGCAGGACTTCGAGGACGTCTTCAAGGTTGTCCTGGACGTGCTGCGAGACCCGGCGTTCCGCGAGGACAAGATCGCCCTCGCCAAGTTCCAGCTCGACACCGGCATCTCGCGGCGCAACGATGATATCAACCAGATCGCGCGCCGCGTCGCCACCCAGCTCGCCTATGGCCCTAACAATCCCTATGCGCGCTTTCCCGAATACGCGACCGTCGCCGCCATCACCCGCGAAGACCTCATCGAGTGGCATCACAAGTTTGTCCACCCCAACAACATCATCTTTGGTGTTGTCGGGGATTTCGATTCTAGGGCGATGGAAGCGCGCATCCGCCAGGCGTTCGCCTCCTGGCCGAAGGGAGCGGAAGCGCCGCGCCTGGAGATCACCTTCACTCCCGAGAAACCGCAGGTCTACTTCGTCCCCAAGGAAGACGTGAACCAGAGCAACATCCAGATGGTCAGCCTGGGGATCGAGCGCAACAACCCTGATTATTTCGCGGTCGAGGTGATGAACTACGCCTTCGGCGCCGGCTTCTCCTCGCGCCTGATCAAGGACCTGCGCACGGAGAAAGGGCTGGCGTACGCCGTGGGCGGCGGGATCGGCTCGGCGTTCGACCACCGCGGCATCTTCCGCCTGGCCATGGGCACCAAGAGCGCAACCACGGCCGAGGCCATCGAGGGCCTCAAGCAGGAATTGCAAAAACTGATCAACGATCCGCCCAAGGGCGACGAGTTGCGGTCGGCCAAGGATACCATCCTCAACGCCTTCATCTTCAACTTCGACTCCAAGGCGAAGGTGCTGCGCGAGCAGATGTCGTATGAGTACTACGGTTACCCGCTCGACTTCCTCGACCGCTACCGCGCCGGCATCGAGAAGACCACCGCGGAAGACGTCGCCCGCGTCGCCAGGAAATACGTCCACCCGCAGCAGTTCGCGACGCTGGTGGTCGGCAATCCCGAGGAGATCGGCAATCAGCTCTCGGCGCTGGGTCCGGTGGCGAAGTGGGACATCACCATCCCGCCACCCCCCGTGGAGAAAGGGAAATCGGCCGCCAGCTCGCAAAGCAAATAACCACGGAGACACGGAGGCAGGGAGGCTTTCCGTTCCAGTGCGCCTCCGTGTCTCTGTGCCTCCGCGATGGGTATCGTCTTGCCCCCGGCTCCGTATCCTCACTGGCTTGACAACGCCGCTGCCAGCGCCTATCTTTCATTTAGACGAATAAAAAGCGAAACTACCAGCCCAGCCATGCCTTCACTCCTTGCCAATTCCCTTCCCTTGCTCGAACCGTCAGCGCCGCGCCTGGTGGGGATCGCGCGCCTGGCCGCCCTGGGCGAATCCATCTCCGAGGGGCACGAGGTCGAGTACTTCACCCTGCCGGTGAAGTCGCTGCTCAATCGCTGCGCTTCTCCACGCATGCCCTTCACCTGGACCATCAATCCCTATCGCGGATGCGAGTTCGCCTGCAAGTACTGCTATGCACGCTATACCCACGAGTTCATGGAAATGCGCGACGGCGTGGACTTCGAGCGCAAGATCTACGTCAAGCAGCAGGCTGCGTGGCTGCTGCGCCAGGACCTGGAGAAAGTGAAGCGCGGGGAGGAGATCGCCATCGGGACCGCCACCGACCCTTATCAGCCCGCCGAACGGCGCCACGGCATCACGCGTGCGATCCTGGAGGAACTGGCGCTTCACGCCGGGCTCGACATCGGCATCGTCACCAAGTCGAACCTCATCCTGCGCGAGACTGACCTGCTGCGGAAAATCGCGCAGAGAAACCAGCTCTATGTGAACCTGACCATCACGACGCTGGATGTGCGCCTGGCGCGCATCCTGGAGCCGCGCGCCCCGCGTCCCGACGTGCGATTGGAGGCGATGCGCATGCTGAACCAGGCGGGCGTGCCGGCGGGCGTGATCTGCGCGCCGGTGGTGCCGGGCATCACTGACGATCCCAAAGCACTGGACGCGCTGGTGCGCGCCACCCGCCAGGCCGGCGGGCGCTACATCTTCGCCAATCCGCTCTTCCTGAAGCCCTGCTCGGCGGCCATCTTCCTGCCGTTCCTGGAAAAGGAGTTCCCCGACCTGGTGGAGAGTTACAGGAAGCGGTACGCCAGCCGCGCGTTTCTGCCGGCGTCGTATCGCAAGCGGATCTCCAGCCTGATGGCCGCGCTGCGCCGCAAGCACGGCTTCCATGGCCGTGAGGAATCCACTCGCGGCTCGTATCCTCCGGCGGAAGAGGCACACCAACTCGCGCTATTCTGATAGCAGAGAGCAGTACTCGGTACTCTCAGCGGCCGTTCCTTCTCCGCCCGAACCAAATCCCTGCCGCTAGCCCGATAGCGGCGGCGGCGGCGAGTCGCCGGCCTTCGCCAAAGCGGATGAAGCGGGTGCGTGTAGGTGTGATCTCCACCACCCCCAGCGGCATGGCGGCGACGCCTCCGCCTCCCCCGCCAGCCTCGTCGCCCACTCCGCGCGGCGCAACATCCCCCGTCAGAGCAGCGGGAACCTGTCCGGCTTTGAGGCGGCTGCCAAATCCGCCGCCGAACCCGTATGCCACCCGTGCTACGGGAACGATGGTGCGGTCACCGAACGTCACGGGATCGCCATACACCGATTTCACGGTCGCGTTGCTGAGCAGGCTGTCCTTGAACGTCTGGAGAAGATTCCGAGGTTCCATGAAACGCCTCCTGGTGCTGCGGGCCCGACCGAGACTCTCTATTCTACGCGACTCGCGCAGGAGCCGGGAGCCACGAATGGTTCGATGCGTTGGGCGAGGCAAAGGCTTGTTACCGCCGAGCACGCCGAGCAGGAAATCTCGGCGTTCTCGGCGGTTCAACGCCTTTACAACACCTACTCCGGCTTGCGCGCCGTTAGGGTGATGGCGACCGCCGCCACATCGCTGCCCGGCTGGGACATAGCAGGCCGCTCCGAGACCAGCTTCACGTCCACGAACCCGGCGGCGCGGATCGCCTCCAAATATGGCTCCTGTCGCAACGCACCCAGCACGCAGGCGCACCACTTCTTGAGCTCGGGGTCGCGGCGAAGCATCTCGACGACATCGGCCTCGCCACGGAGCACGATGTCGGAGATCGAGATCCGACCGCCCGGACGCAGCACGCGGAAGATCTCGGCGAACACTTTGCTCTTGTCCGGCGAAAGATTGATAACGCAGTTGCTGATGGCCACGTCGGCGGCGCCGGAGGCAAGCGGCAGGTGCTCGATCTTGGCCTGCTCGAAGCTGACGTTGGCGTACTTGCCGGCCGCGTTCTGGCGGGCGCTCGCGATCATCTCCGGCGTCAGGTCGAACCCGTAGACGCGTCCCCCGGGACCGACGCGGTTGGCCGCCAGAAAACAGTCGATACCCGCACCCGAGCCCAGATCAACCACCGTCTCTCTGGGCTGCAATCCGGCATGCCGCACCGGGTTGCCGCTGCCCGCGCTCAGATACGCTCCCGCCGGCACCGAAGCCAGTTCCTCGGCGCCATAGTCGGGGGACGCGGGAAGCTCGACCGTGCAGCATCCCGTTGTTTTTCCGCTGGAGCGCGCCAGCTCGCCATAGGCGGTCGCTACCGCCTGGTGAATGCGCTCTGCTTCTGCTCTTGCTGTCATCATCCTTCTCCTTTTCCGGTTATTTATTGATGGTCATCAATACGAATGTCCCAAAAAATGGCCCTATAGCTTGCGCAGCCACGCTCCCAACCGGTCGAGCGCCTCCTCGTTGCGCCGGCAATAGAGCCAGCGTCCAATTTTGCGGGTGCTGATCAGGCCAGCCTCGCGCAGGATCTGCACGTGATGCGTAATCGTGGGCTGGGTCAACCCGAGCTTCGCTTCCAGATCACAGACACACAGGCCGGGATCGGCGGCGCTGACTAAATCGCACGAACAGCATCCTTTCGACCGCAGCAACTCGACGATCTTCCGCCGCGTGGGATCGGCCAGCGCCTTGAGTTGCAGGTCGACCAGCTCGTTGGTCTTGGTATCGACGGGCATAAATATAGATACTTTTCTATCTTATCTCGGCCGGGTTGTCAAGTTGGTGGTCGGTGGCCGGCTAACGACGACCTGGCAAGAGAACCGGCCGAAGCGGTACGCCTGAACGGCGCGGAGGTTATAGATGAAAGGCCCGCTTCGGCCGTTATGAAAAACAACCGCTATGAAGCCCTATGACAGCAGAAGATAAAGCCCGCTTCTTTACTGCCTCACTGCGGCACGACTAAAGTCCTGCCCTCCCGTCTACTCGGCAAACCCGTCGGGCTGGGAGAGCGCCACGTGGATCTCCCGCTCATCGTAGCGCCGCCCGGCCTGGAGCGCCCTGCGGTTCAACTCCAGCATGGCCGGGTTCCTGACCCTGCGCTCGAGCACCGCCAGCGCCGTCTCGGCGGGCAGGCACTCGGTCTCGGAGAGCAGCGCGCCCAGCATAACCACGTTGGCCACCTTGGCTGAACCAATGTGGTCGGCGAGGTCCGAGGCCGGCACGCAAACAGCGCGCACCTCGGGCGGAGGCTCGAAGTTTGCCGGCAGCGCGTCGTGGTTATAGAGGATGAGGCCGCCGGCCTGGACCTCGGGCGCGAACTTGTGCAGCGACACCTTGTTCATGGCGATCAGCGCTTGGGGATGCGACACCAGCGGGGATCCGATACGCTGCCGCGACAGGCACACATGACAATGCGCGCTGCCGGAGCGCATTTCCGGGCCATAGGACGGCAGCCAGCTCACCTCCAGGCCCTCCAGCATCCCCATCTCGACCAGCAACTGGCCCAGCAGCAGCACGCCCTGCCCGCCGAAGCCCGCGATCTTGATGGTCGTCTCCCGCACATGGCGATGATGCGAGGTTGCGGGCTTAGCCGTGACCTCGGCTTCGAGGTCGAGCACTTCCGCCACTGGGTGCTGCGGCACCGGCGTGACCGGCACCGCGGTCTTGCGATCACGATAGACGCCCAGCGGGAAAGCCTTGATCATCTCGTCGGCCACCCACTTGCGCGCCTCCACCGGATCCAGCTTCCAGATCGTAGGGCACGGCGAGAGGATCTCGACCAGCGAGAATCCCAGCCCGGCGACCTGGTTCTCAATGGCTTTGCGGACGGCGCGCCGTGCCCGCATGATGTTTTTGTTGTCCGAGAGCGCCACACGTTCGATGTACACCGGCGCTTCCAGGGTTGCGAGCAGCTCGCACACGTGCAGGGGATAGCCTTCATTCGAGGGCCGGCGGCCCCAGGGCGAGGTGGTCGAGATCTGGCCCACCAGCGTGGTCGGCGCCATCTGCCCGCCGGTCATCCCATAGATGGCGTTGTTGATGAAGAAGCAGGTGATCTTCTCGCCACGATTGGCGGCGTGCACGATTTCGGCGGTACCGATCGCGGCCAGATCGCCGTCGCCCTGGTAGGCAAGCACAATGCTGTCGGGGCGCGCGCGCTTCACTCCGGTGGCCACTGCCGGCGTCCGCCCGTGCGCCGCCTGCACGTTGCCCACGTCAAAGTAGTAGTAGGCGAACACCGAGCAGCCAACCGGGCTGATGAAGATGGTACGCTCCTGCACTCCCAGGTCCTGGATGGCTTCGGCGATCAGCTTGTGGGCCACGCCATGCCCGCAGCCGGGACAGTAGTGCGTCTGGTGCTGCAGGTCGGACTTGCGCTCGTAGACGTCATAGAAGACCGGCGATTTCGAGTGCACCACTTGATATTCCGACACGCTCCCTCCTTACCCGACAGCCACCAGATCCGCGGCCCTGGCCAGCAACCGGTCGCGAATCTCTTCCGCCTGCGGCACATTGCCGCCGCTGCGGCCGTAAAACTCCACCGGGACCCGGCCATCCAGCGCCAGGCGTACGTCCTCGACCATCTGGCCGGTGCTCAATTCCACTACCAGCACGGAGCGGCAACGGGCCGCCGCTTCGGTCAGCGCTTTCGACGGGAACGGCCACAGCGTGATGGGACGGAAAAGTCCGGCGCGCAGCCCGAACTTGCGGACCTGCTCGACGGCTGACCGCAGCACGCGCGACACGATGCCGTAACCGACCAGCAGAACTTCGGCGTCGTCCGCCAGATAGAGCTCATAGCAAGGCTCCTCTTCCTGTGCCCTGCGGTACTTCTCCTCAAGATGGCGGACGTGCGCTTCGAGCTCATCGGTCTCGAGATAAATCGAGTTCACCAGGTTCTTGCGCGTCTCGCGGACACCCGTGACCGCCCACGGCTTATCCGGCATCGAGATCTGCCGCTCTTCCAGCTCCAAGGGCTCGATCATCTGGCCGATGAAGCCGTCGGTGAGCACGATGGCAGGATTGCGGTATTTGTCGGCCAGTGCGAACGCCAGGATGGTGAGGTCGGCCATCTCCTGCACCGAAGCCGGCGCCACCACCAGGTTGCGATAGTTGCCGTGCCCTCCGCCTTTGACCATGGCAAAGTAATCGCTCTGCTCGGGGGCGATGTTTCCCAGTCCCGGGCCGCCGCGCACCACATCCACGATCACGCAGGGGAGCTCCGAGCCGGCGAGATAGGAGAGACCTTCCTGCATGAGGCTCAGGCCCGGCCCCGAGGATGCGCTCATGACCCGCACCCCCGCCGAAGCCGCGCCATACACCATGTTGATGGAGGCGACCTCGCTCTCCGCCTGCACGAAGGTGCCGCCCACCTGCGGCAAATACAGCGCAGCCGCTTCGGCGATCTCGCTGGCCGGGGTGATGGGATAGCCGTAGTAGGCGCTGCATCCCGCCTGGATGGCGCCTTTGATCACCGCCACATTGCCCTTACAGAGTTGCCGCACTTGGGACCTCCTGGGTCGCGACCCTGGCCGGCGGGACACGGAACACGGTGATGGCGCCCGGCTCCGGACAGCAGTAGAAGCAGATGCCGCATCCAGTGCACTTCTCTCCGGTATAGTGCGCGGGATGGATGCCGTAGGGGTTCAGCTCCGGCAGCAACTCCAGGCATTTAGGCGGGCACGATTCCACGCACAGCCCGCAGCCCTTGCACTCTTCCTGGTCGATCTCGACAGACCCGCGTGGTTCGGCTATGTCTCTCACCTCATCTCGGCGAACGCGTGGTTCTTTTGCAGCCATTTGGTGCGCTCGCAGTATTCGTAGAGCTGGTTGCGGAAGTCGGGATGCGCGATCTGAATCAGCGCTTCCGCCCGCTGCCGGATCGAACGTCCGTGCAGATAAGCTACGCCGTACTCGGTGACCACATAATGCACCGCGCCGCGCGAGGTCACCACGCCGGCTCCGGAATCGAGCGTGGGCACGATGCGCGAGATGCCGTCGTTCTTCGCCGTCGAGGGCAGCGCGATGATGGGCTTACCCCCCTTCGACCGGGTCGCCCCGCGGATGAAGTCCACCTGCCCGCCGATGCCGCTGTAGAAATACGTCCCGATGGAGTCGGCGCAGATCTGCCCGGTGATATCGATCTGCAACGCCGAGTTGATGGCCACCATGCGGTCGTTCTGCGCGATCAGAATCGGATTATTGGTATAGGCGTTGGGGTGGAACTCGAAGATGGGATTGTCATTCACGAAGTCGAATAGCCGCCGGGTGCCGAGGGCGAACGACAGCACCACTTTGCGGGGGTGCAGCGTCTTGCGCCGGCCGTTCACCACTCCCGACTCGATCAGGGGGATGATGTGGTCGGAGAGCAGCTCGGTGTGCACCCCCAAGTCCTTGCGGTCCCGGAGATAGAGCAACACGGCGTCGGGGATGCCGCCGATGCCGGTCTGAATCGTGGAACCATCTTCGATGAGCGTGGCCACGTTGCGCGCGATCGCCAGGTGGAGATCGGTGACCTCGTGCCGGGGCAGCTCGCACAGCGGCCGGCTGCTTTCCACGATGGCGTCGATGTCGCTGACGTGGATAAAACTGTCGCCGTAGGTTCGCGGCATCTGGTCGTTCGCCTGGGCGATGACGAAACGCGCCTTCTTGGCCGCCGTCAGCGTCGTATCCACGCCCACGCCGAAGCTGCAGAAGCCGTGCGAGTCCGGCGGCGAGACCTGGATCAGCGCCACGTCGATGGGCATCTCGCCCGACTCGAACAGCGATTCAATCTCGCTCAAGAAGATGGGTGTGTAGTCAGCGCGGCCGTCGTTCACTGCTTCCCGCACGTTGGCGCCGATGAACATGGCGTTGTGGCGGAAGTGCCCGGCCATCTCCGGGGCGATGTAGTCGGCGCGCCCCAGGGTCAGCAGGTGCACGATCTCCACGTCGCGGACGAAGGGCCCGCGCTCGATCAGGGCGCCCACCAGCGTTTCCGGCTCGGCGCAGCCCGGCTGGATGTACACCCGCATGTGCGACTCCACGCAGCGCAGCGCCTCCCGCGCCGACATCACCTTGGTGCGATATGAGTCCATCCAGGCCATGAGTGCCTTTCCTAGTTGCTCGCCACCTTTTTCTGAGCGGACTGGTAACGTTCGTAGCCGATAGCGGCGAAGTACACGGCGCGATCGAAGAACTGTTCCACCAGTTGGAACAGCTCGAGCTCCTGGAAGAGCTCCACCGGGCGATCCGCCAGCGCTTCCTTGGCGACGTACTCCCACAGGTGTTCCTTGGTGGCGATGATGGCGAATATCAACTGGCTGAGACTCACGCCCTGCGAAGCCCGGCGCTCGCCGATGGCCATGTAGCGTTGCTCGACGTCGCGCTCGGTCTTCCTCAGCAGCCACTGTCCCAGGTTGTGGTAGATCTCGTACACGCGCTGCCTCAGCTCTTCCGGCGGGACCTTGTGGATGAACTCGCGGCAGCGCTCGCTGTTCTCGATGCGCTCCAGCAACCCCCGCGCCAGTTGGTCGGAGTGGGTCTCGATCAGCCGCACCAGTCGCCATCCCAGCACACCCAGCATGGCGGCGCTTTGTGATTCTGCGATCATGGTCGCCTCCTGGCCTGGGAATCGGCAGACCGACTCCCAATTCCTCAACCGGGATGACAAAGGCACGCTGGCTGCCATCACAGGCCAATTGAAAGTCCCGTTGCATCAGCTAATTAGCGGAAAAGCGAAGGATCTGGAGCGGGGCGACTGGTGGAGAAAGCGAGGCCCTTCGGGGCATATCGCGCAGTTCAGGGAGGAGGGAGTAGGGAGAGGCGCGAATTGTGCAAGGCCTCCGGCCCCTACTCCCTTCTCGCTCCTTCATTGCTCCCTGCCTTGGTTCATTCCTCAGCACCTGTGTGACCGCCGTCACTCCCTCCCGCCTGTCTCCGGCGCGACAATGAACCTTCGACCGTGCGTGGTCGCTACCCGCAGGGCCCTCCTAGTTCATTTTTGCTCCGCTGTCGGGGCCTCCGCCACAAAACGCCTTCTGGGCGACGGAGTGAAAGGAGCTCTCATGGCTAAAGGCACGGTCAAGATCGTGGTGGAACGCTGCAAGGCTTGCGGCTTCTGCGTCGAGTTCTGTCCCACCAAGGTGCTGGCACTCTCGCCCGCGTTCAATTCCAAGGGCTATCACCCGCCGCACATGGTCAACCCGGAGAAGTGCTCGGGCTGCGATCTGTGCGGCATGTACTGCCCGGACTTCGCCATCTTTGGCTACAAGGTCGGCGAGAAGCCGGCGCAGAAGGAGGCCGTCCATGAAAGCTGATCCCGCGGGCGTCCTGACCGGCGTCCACTTCCTCGACGGCGACCACGCTTGCTGTGAAGGGGCGCTGGCCGCCGGTGCGTGCTTCGCTGCCGGCTATCCCATCACGCCCTCGACGGAAGTGGTGGAGCGCTTCGCCGCGCGTATTCCCAAGGTCGGCGGCACGTTCATCCAGATGGAAGACGAGCTGGCCTCCTCCATCGCCATCCAGGGGGCGGTCTGGGGCGGCGCCAAGGCCTTCACCGTCACCAGCGGGCCGGGCTTCTCGCTGATGATGGAGCACATCGGCTACGCCGTCATGACCGAAACCCCGTGCGTGTTCGTGAACGTGCAGCGCGGCGGGCCCTCCACCGGGCTGCCCACGCTGCCGGCGCAGTCCGACATGATGCAGGCGCGCTGGGGCTCGCACGGCGACTATGAAGTCATCGCCCTCTGCCCCAACTCGCCGCAGGAGTGCTTCGACCTCACCATCACCGCCTTCAATCTCTCGGAGAAATACCGCGTGCCGGTGATGTTCATGATGGACGAGTGCGTGGGCCACATGACCGAAAAAGTAATCATCCCGCCCGCCGAGCAGATCGAGATCGAGCCGCGCCGCAAGACCCATAAGCCGCACGACGCCTACAAGCCCTACGAGTGCAACGGAGACGGCAGCCTGGTTCCCGAGATGGCGCACGCGGGCGAGGGCTACAAGTTCCACGTCACCGGCCTGACCCACGATGAGCGCGGCTATCCGGCCATGACCGTGGCCGCGCAGCAGAAGCTGGTCGGGCGGCTGCGGGACAAGATCAGCAAGGCCGCCGACGACCTGCTGCTGGTGGAACAAGACAATACGGCCGATGCCGACGTGGTGGTGGTCACCTACGGGATCACCTCCCGCGTCGCCCAGCGCGGCATCGACTCGGCGCGCGCCAAGGGGCTGAAGGTCGGCAAGCTGCGGCTGAAGATTGTGTGGCCCTTCCCCGACCAGCTCATCAAGAAGTTGTCCCAGCGCGCCAAGGCATTCGTCGTTCCTGAGCTCAACCTGGGACAGATCTCGCGCGAAGTCGAACGCGCCGCAGGCGGCGTCAAGACCGTCTGCGTGCCGCATGCTGGCGGCGGCGTCCATCGTCCCGAGGACATCCTGAAAGCCATCCAGGAGGCATCGCGATGAGTGAAGTCGATTTCGAATGCGCCGAATGTACGAACCCGGTCGAGCCCTTCTTGCGCAGCGAGCGCATGCCGCACATCTGGTGCCCGGGCTGCGGCATCGGCACCACGGTCAACTGCTTCACCCGCGCCCTCATCGACTCCAAAGCCAACCTGGAGAAGCTGGTCGTGGTCTCCGGGATCGGCTGCACCGGGCGGGTGGCGGGCTATCTCAAGCTGGATTCCTTCCACACCACCCACGGACGCGCCATCCCCTTCGCCACCGGGCTGAAGCTGGCGAATCCCAAGCTGACAGTGGTGGTGTACGCCGGCGACGGCGACCTGTCGGCCATCGGCGGCAACCACCTGATCCACGCCGCCCGCCGCAACATCGACCTGAAGGTGATCTGCGTCAACAACCTGATTTACGGCATGACCGGCGGCCAGACCGCGCCCACCACGCCCGAGCACGCCACCACTTCCACCAATCCCTACGGGACGTTCGAGCCTGGCTTCAACCTGCCGCACCTGGTGGACGCGGCGGGCGCGGTGTATGTGGCGCGCTGGACCACCTTCCACGTCCGCCAAGTGGCGCGCTCCATGCAGGAAGCCTTCAAGAAGAAGGGCTTCAGCTTCATCGAGATCATCTCGCCCTGCCCCACGCTCTACCAGCGCCGCAACAAGATGGGCGATGGCCTCGATGCCATGAAGTACTACAAGCAGGCCAGCAAGGTGAAGAACGGCGCGCCTACCGGCGAAGTCGGTCTCACCAAGACCGGCGAGATCGCCGTGGGCAAGTTCGTGGACCGCGATCGCCCCGACTACCGCGAGCTGATGGTCCACCGGTTCCACGAGAGCCTGGGCGACGAATACGTGGAGACGGGAGAACTGGTATGCAGCTAACCGAGATTCGCATCGCAGGATTCGGCGGCCAGGGAGTCATCCTGTCGGCCATCGTCATCGGCAAAGCGGCCAGCGTGTACGAGGGCGGCTTCGCCACCATGACCCAGAGCTTCGGACCGGAAGCCCGCGGCGGCGCCTGCAGCGCGCAGTGCATCCTCTCCGACGCGCCCATCCTTTATCCCTACGTCAGCCGCCCGGACATCCTGGTGGTCATGTCGCAGGAGGCCTACGCCAAGTTCACGCCCGAACTGAAGGAGCACGGCATCCTGATCGTCGAGGAAGACCTGGTGCGCATCGGTGATCTGAAGCCCGGAGTCAAGGTCTATAGCGTGCCCGCCACGCGTCTGGCCGAAGAACTGGGCAAGCGCATGGTGCTCAACATCGTGATGGTCGGCTTCTTCGCCGCAGTCACAGGACTGGTGGACGCCGACGCGCTGCGCAAGGCCGTCGGCGATTCCGTGCCTCCGCACTTCGCCGAGCTCAACCTGAAGGCCTTCGACAAGGGCTTCGAGTACGGAGTCGCCAAGGTAAAAGCGACGGTGGAAGCGGGCGAGGTCGAGTTCCACGCCCACGCCATCCCGTTCGCCGAGTAGCAGGCTTCATAACGCTGTGGCCTGCCATAACGGCCTGCGCGTTGTGTCTTCCAACCTCTTCGCCGCCGATCAACGCGGAGGAACGCGGATCTCTTTAGCAAACCGTCCTTTCCAGCGCCGGCGCGAATCCCAGCACCCGCGCCTCTCCTCCCGCCGGTCCGGCGATCTGCAATCCCACCAGCAATCCCGCCGAGGTCTCCCCGCACGGCACCGGGATGGCCGGCAGCCCGAGCACGGCCCACCAGCGCGACTTCGGATTGCTGCGATTCTGCGAGCATGCGCGTGCCAGTTTACACATCGCTTCCAGTCCGCGGCGAGAGGGTGTGGGCGTCTTTCGTCGGCTCCGGCGTTGCCGACTGCGGGGGCTTACTCAGGCATTGCAATTCAAAAGGAGGTTCGATGACGACCTTGCGCGGACCGGGCTCGAAATTGACGTGGGGGAGGTTGTGGGACGCGATCTGCAGCGCGTAGAGGATGAGAGCGGCGCGCTTGGTGTCGATGCGCTCGTCCACGAGCCCGCGGATGATCTCGCCCAGCTCCAACTGGATGGCGTTGCCGTCCTCCAGCAGGGGGAAAACGTTGACCCGCGGCCCGGCAAGGTTGTAGTGGTAGTAACAGAAGCGGCGGCCGCGCAGTGCGGGCGAGCCGCAGCGGACGCCGTTACTCTTGACGTGTTCACATCGAACAGGCTTTCCAGGCATTGCAACCACCCTTCCCCCCTAGGGGGTCGCCCCTAGTGGAATCATAGAGTTACGGGATATCCCAACCCGGGGTCTATGAAAGCAAAAGAGTTACAAGGAAAGTCTTGAGCCGCAAGCACTTAGCTTTTTGTCATTACATATTAGTAATAAATATCATATCTACTATAGCTTGTCAAGGATAGAT
>JAHFUA010000167.1 GCA_023265315.1 Acidobacteriota bacterium
ACTCGTTCTTTGACAATCGAGGCCAAAACAGCGGAAAATGCCGCCTAACTCCTTTGCGGATCGGATTTTGGGGGTAAGTCCTTTAGATGATCGGATCACAATCGGATCTCATCGGATCAGCCCGCGTAAGCTGATGATTCTATTAGACCCGTATAAGGGGGGTGGGGTTGTCGCCGCAGTAAACATGGCTGACATCGCACGAACTCGCGCCGTCGAGTCCAGTCCGCTCTACAACCCGGACCTCGCGCCTACCGACCCCGCTCGGCGCACGTGGGGCACATACAACTTCGCCGCGTTGTGGGTCTCGATGGCCCACTGCATTCCCACCTACATGCTGGCCTCGGGGCTGATCGGCGCGGGGATGAGCTGGAAGCAGGCGCTCCTGACCATCCTGCTCGGCAATACCATCGTGCTGGTTCCCATCCTGCTGAATTCCCACCCAGGCACCAAGTACGGCATTCCCTTCCCGGTATTCGCGCGGGCGGCGTACGGCACCCGCGGCTCGAACCTCCCGGCGCTGATGCGCGCGCTGGTGGCCTGCGGATGGTTCGGCATCCAGGCATGGATCGGCGGGCAGGCGCTGCACGTGTTTTTCCGCTCGCTGTGGCCGGGATGGGAGACCGCCATCCCCGGCAACTTCGGCGGCCACACGCCCACCGAGTGGATCGCTTTTCTGATCTTCTGGGCGCTGAACATCCTGGTGATCTACCGCGGCATGGACCTGCTGCGCAAAGTAGAGAACTGGGCGGCGCCGTTTGTGCTCATCATGACGTCGCTGCTGGTCTGGTGGGCGCTGGGGCAAGCGCACGGGCTCGGTCCTATCCTTGCCCAGAAGGGCAAGTTCGCCACCTGGCACGAATTCTGGCCCGTCTTCGTGCCGTCGTTGACGGCCATGATCGGCTTCTGGGCGACCCTGTCGCTGAACATGCCGGACTTCACCCGCTTCGGCCGCAGCCAGAAGGAGCAGGCAGTCGGGCAGGTGGTCGCGCTGCCGACGACGATGACCGTCTTCGCCGCCATGGGCGTGATCATCACCAGCGCCAGCGCCATCATCTATGGCAAGGCCATCTGGGACCCGGTCGAGCTGGTGGGAAGATTCACCCAGCCGTGGATCGTGGCGGTCTCGATGTTCACCGTGGTGGTGGCGACGCTCTCGGTCAACATCGCCGCCAACGTGGTTTCGCCGGCCAACGATTTCGCCAACGCCTTCCCCCGGTTCATCACCTTCCGGCGCGGAGGCCTCCTGACCGGGCTCATCGGAATCCTGCTGCAGCCCTGGAAGCTGCTGGCCGACCCTTCGGGCTACATATTTAAGTGGCTGCTCGGCTATTCCGGGGGGCTGGGATCGATTGCGGGCGTGCTCATCGCCGACTACTGGCTGGTACGCCGCCGGCGGCTTGAGGTCGAGGATCTCTACCTGGAAGACGGCGTTTATGGCGGATGGAACCGGCCGGGAATCGTTGCTACGCTGCTGGGCTGTGCCGCCGCCTGGATTGGGCTGATAGTGCCGCCGCTGCACGTGCTCTACGACTACTCGTGGTTTGTCGGATTCGGAGTGTCATTCACCGCCTACTGGCTGGCGGGCATCGGAAGCAAAGCCTACGTGGCGGAACCCGATGCCGACGTTTCGGGATGAGAGCTACCTTCTGCTATATTCGCTTGCTTCCATGGAACTGATCTCTCCAGTGGATTACGCGAAGCAGTCGGTCCTGGCGGTCCAGGATTACGCGCTGCTGGCCTGGCGCTCCCTCGCCAACATCTTCGGGCACCCGCGCTATGTTGCCGACACCCTGATGCAGGCGGACCTGATCGGCGTCGGCTCACTGCCCATCGTGGTGCTGACCGGCTTCTTCACCGGCGCGGTGCTGGCCTTGCAGACCTCCAACACCCTGTCGCGCTTCGGCTCGCTTTCGCTCACCGGGCAACTGGTCTCGCTTTCCATGGTGCGCGAGCTGGGCCCGGTGCTCACCGGCCTGATGGTCTCCGGCCGCAACGCTTCGGGCATGGCCAGCGAGCTGGGCTCCATGGTGGTGACCGAGCAGATCGACGCCATGCGCGCCCTGGGCACCGATCCTTCCAAGAAGCTGGTGACGCCGCGCGTGATCGCCACCGCGACCATGCTGTTCTTCCTGACTATCATCTCCGATTTGGTGGGGCTGACCGGAGGCTGGGCGGTGAGCTACTTCATCCTCGGCCTGGACTCCAACCAGTACTGGACCACCGCCTGGCAATCGCTGCATTTCGCCGACGTCTTCATGGGGCTGCTGAAGCCGACCATGTTCGGCTACATCATCTCCACCGTCGGCTGCTATTACGGCCTCTCCACCAAGGGCGGCACGCAAGGCGTCGGGCGCGCCACCACCCAGGCGGTAGTGGCGTCGTCGGTGCTGCTTCTGGTGGCCGACTTCTTCGTCACCAAGCTGCTGATGGCGTTGCTGGAGGGCTAGCCGCCGATGTCCACGCCCGAAGCTCCCAGCTACGCCGGCTCGCTCGCCGTCGAACCCGCCCCGCAGAGGATCGTTGTCTTCGACAACGTGAGCCTGGCCTTCGAGGAGAACCGCGTGCTGGAGGGGGTCTCGTTCCACCTCGAGCCCGGCGAGACCAAGATGCTGCTGGGAGTGGCTGGCACCGGCAAAACCATCATCCTCAAGCTGGCGCTCGGCCTGCTGAAGCCCGACCGCGGGCGCATCCAGGTTTTGGGTCACGACGTCACCCGCATGCGGGAACAGGAGCTGTTCGAAATGCGGCGGAAGATCGGGATGGTGTTCCAGGAAAGCGCCCTGTTCGACTCGCTGACCGTCAAGGAAAACGTGGGTTACCGGCTGATCGAGGAAGGCATGCCGGAACCGGAGGTGGAAGGGCGGGTGCGCGAAGCCTTGCGCTTCGTCGAACTGGAGGACACCGTCAATATGTTCCCCGCGGAGCTCTCCGGAGGCATGCGCCAGCGGGTGGCCATCGCCCGCGCCATCATCACCCAGCCCGAGGTATTGCTCTACGACTCCCCTACCGCCGGCCTCGACCCCATCACCTCGACCACCATCATCGAGCTGGTGGTGAAGCAGCGCGACGTCTATCACACCAGCGCACTGCTGGTGACCCACCGCCTGCAGGACGCCTTCATCATGGCCTCGCATTGTTTCGACCAACAAGCCAACCGCATGCGGCCGATCGCCAGCGGCGAGCCGGTGGAGGTCAACACCAGCTTCATCATCTTGCGCGACGCCAAGGTGATCTTCGATGGCACCGCCGCGGAACTCGCCGGCTCGCGCGACGAGTACATCCGCGAGTACCTTTCGTAACGCGTTTTCAAGGGTTGATTCGCCGCAGATCAACGCGGATCAGCAGCCGTTAGAGTACTAAAAAAGGGTTAGCTGGTAGCCTGGGCCACGGCTTCCGCTTCGACCGGCGCCGGGCGTGAGTACGTGCACCGCACCGCCGGCGCCTGCTCTAGGGCATCCTCGCCCTTCTTGCGCCGCCGCGGCTTCGGCTCTTCGCCCTCATCCGTGCGCTTGTTGTTGGGGCAGACCATCACCGGCCCCGACTTCAGGTTTTTGAACACCAAATAGGGGCTGCCACACTCCGGACAGCTTTCCGGCAGCGGCTTGTACGCGGAAGTGAACTTGCAGTCGGGATAGTTCGAGCAGCCGTAGAAGATGTTCCCCCGTCGGCGGGCCTTCTTCTCCACCAGTTCGCCATCCCGGCACTGCGGGCACTTCATGCCGATGAAGTTCTGCTTGATGTACTTGCACTGGGGATAGCCGGAGCAGGAGGTGAACTCGCCGTAACGGCCGTGGCGCAGCATCAGGTTGCGTCCGCACTTGGGACAGGTTTCATCCAGGGGGATGTCCGGCACCTTGCGCCCCTGGTCGAGCCGCCGCGTGGTCTTGCATTCCGGGTAACCGGTGCAGGCCATGAACTGCCCGAAGCGCCCGCGCTTGAGCACCATCACCCGCCCGCAGTTCTCGCAGTACTCTTCCTGCGGCGTCTCCTGCATGTCGGCCGAGTCGAGGTCGGGCAGGTCGATGGGATTCTCTTTGGTGAAGGTGCAGGAGTTGGGATCGTCCTTGTCGTAGGCGCTGCAGGCGTAGAAGGACCCGTGCTTGCCCCACTTGATGACCAGCGGCGAGCCGCAGCGCTCGCACACCTGGTCGGTGGGCTTCTCCATGCGCTTGATGTTCTCCATGTGCTTCTGCGCATAGCGAAGGTCCTTCTCGAACTTCTTGTAGAACTCGGCGAGCGCGTC
>JAHFUA010000088.1 GCA_023265315.1 Acidobacteriota bacterium
TGCGCAATCAGCAGCAGCACGTGTGGGCGCAGGAGCAGATCGCCTACCATCATCCGCACCCGACGGAACTCGCCGGCTCGACCCTGGGCCTCATCGGCTACGGCTCGATCGGCACGGAGATCGCCCGTCACGCTGTCGCTTTGGGGATGCGGGTCCTCGTCGTCCGCCAACATCCCGACAGGAAAAACAACGCCCTGTCATCCCAAGCGAGCGCGCCTGGGGTTGGCGCGCGAGTCGAGGGACCCCTACCTGGCATCGAGGTCGTCGGCCTCGATCGCCTCGACGACGTCATTTCGCAATCTGACTTCCTGGTGCTCGCCGCCCCGCTCACCGAGAAGACGCGCCACATCATCAACGCCGAGCGCCTTGCCCGCATGAAGCCTGGGGCGTTCCTGATCAATGTTTCCCGCGGCCCGCTGATTGACGAGGCCGCTCTGCTCGACGCTCTGCGGAACCGTCGCCTCGGCGGCGCCGCCCTCGACGTCTTCGATCACGAACCACTGCCACCAGACTCGCCGCTCTGGGAACTGGACAACCTGCTGATCACCCCGCACACCGCCGCCACGTCGGACAAGATGTGGGAGCGCCACTACACCCTGATCAAGGAGAACCTCCGCCGCTATCTCGCCGGCGAGCGCCTGCTGGGCTTGGTGGATAAGCAGGTGGGATATTGAGATTGAGCCATGGCTCCTGACTCCTGACTCCTGACTCCTGACTACCGCAGCAACGGCTCCAGCGCCGCCTGGAAGCGCGCGATGAAATGTTCTTCCAGGAAATTTTCTTCCACCCGCTTGCGGGCCGCGAGTCCCAGTGCGGTCGCGCACTGGGAATCGCCCAGCACGCGCGCCGCGGCTTGGGTGATGGTGGAAGCCAGAAGGTCGTTGACGAGGATGGCGCTGCCGTTGGGGAAGAGTTCGCTCATCACCGTCCCGGCCAGGCCCAGCACCGGGACACCGGCGGCCGCCGCCTCCACTCCTGCGAGACCGAACCCTTCCTGTTTCGAGGGAAAGAAGAACAGCCGGCTGCGGGCGTAGAGCTGGTCGCGTTCCGCATCGCTCAAGCGTCCCAGGAATTCGACTCCGGCGATCTGCTCCTGGGCGACGCGCCGCCTGAGGCGCGCCTGATCGTTACCGCCGCCGGCGATGAGCAGCCTGGCAGCAGGGATGGATTTGCGCACTTCGGGCCAGGCATCGAGCACGGGGTCATGTCCTTTGAGGCGCTCCACCGATGCCATCCGCCCGACGATCAGCCCCACGGGCGGCAGTTCGCCCACGTGCACCGCAGTTTCGCGCCGGGGCACGCCCAGCCAGGTCACTTGGACCTCGGGCAGCCAGGGGTTGACGGAGCGCGCTGCCGCCACCGTCGCGGCGGAGTTGGAGAGCAGAATGCTAGCCCGCAGCAGCGCCTCGCGGCGCCGGGCGACCAGCGGTTCCCACACCTCGATGCCGTGCAGGAAGACGCCGTACGGTACTCCCCGCAGCCCCGGAAGCAGGGGGTGGATAGCGGCCAGGTGGACGTGCTCGTAGAAGACGAAGTCGGGTTTGCGGAGCGAGCCCCAGAGCGCGTGCGCGGCGAACATCCCCCTGCGCAAGAGGCGCGGCAGGGCCGCCGGATGGCGCCATAGCGCCACCTCGTGCTCGCTGGCCAGCGCCTTCAGGATGGACTGCGAGACCACGCCGATGCCGCCGTGCGCCGTCCCTAACCCGGAGGTCACCAGCACAACCTTGCGACGAAGTCGCGCACTCATGGCACAATGACAATCACTGGTGTCACGAGAGTACCACAACTCATTCGCGAGCCTTCCCGCATGAAGGTTCTGCATGTCGTGCCGTCGTTCTATCCCGCCTTCAACTACGGCGGCCCCATCACTTCCGTGTACGAGCTGTGCGCGGGACTGGTGCGCCAGGGCTGCGAAGTGCGCGTCCTTACCACCGACGCCAACGGCCTGGGCGTCGTGCTCGACGTGGCCAAGGACGCTCCGGTCACGCTGCCGCCGGGTCTTTCGGTTCGCTATTGCCCGCGGATCTTCTGCCATTCCGTCTCTCCCGAACTGCTGCGGCGGCTGCTGCCGTCGATACGCTGGGCGGACCTGGTCCACCTCACTGCGGTTTACAACTTTCCCACGTTTCCAACGCTGGCGGCGTGCCGTTGGCTGAAGAAGCCGCTGGTGTGGTCGCCGCGGGGCGCGCTGCAACGCTGGCAAAGCTCGCGGCGGCCGGGGCTGAAGGCGGCATGGGAGAGCGTGTGTCGCCGGCTAGCTCCTGGCGGCATGGTCCTGCACGTCACCTCGGCGCAGGAAGCCGCGGAGAGCGTAGCCAAGTTTCCCCGCGCCCGCGCGGCGGTGGTTGCCAACGGAGTCGAGCTTCCTCCGCGGCTCGAGCGCCGCAATGGTTCCGCGCGATTGCGCCTGCTATTCCTCGGCCGCCTCGATCCCAAGAAGGGCATCGAAAACCTGCTCGCCGCTTGCCAGGGCCTGAGCAACCTCGACCAGCCGTGGTCGCTGACCATCGCCGGCTCCGGCGATGCGGCCTACACCGCCGGCCTGGAGGAAAACGCCCGCACTTTAGGATTGCGCGAACAGGTCAGCTTTGTGGGCGAGGTGCGCGGCCAGGCCAAGACCGATCTCTTCGCCGCGAGCGACCTCGCGGTCTTTCCCTCCCACACCGAGAATTTCGCCATGGTGGTGGCCGAGGCGCTGGCGCACGGCGTTCCGGTCATCGCCAGCAAGGGCACGCCGTGGAGCGGCGTCGAAGCGCACGGTTGCGGTCTCTGGGTGGAGAACGATCCCGCCACCCTGGCTGCCGCCATCGCGCGCATGAGCCGCATGCCGCTCGGCGAGATGGGTGAACGCGGCCGCTGCTGGATGGAGGAGGAATTCGCCTGGGAAACAGTGGCGCGGGAGATGCTGCGACTTTATGGTAAGCTCTTGCTCAAAGAAGAAAGTGCTCCCTGACTCCGGAACTTTTTTGTTGCGCAATACCGCAGGCCAAGCGCGTCGCGCGCTTTTCAGCGCGTGTTTGCCCTTTCATCCCTCCCAAGGAGCCGTGACCGACTGAATGTGCGGGATCGCGGCATTGCTGGGGAAGCACAAACCGGAATGCGCGGCGGCAATGGTCCGCGCCATGAACGACTCCCAGGCGCATCGCGGTCCCGACGACCAGGGCGGCGTGGTGCTGCAGGTGGGCGCTGGGATCGTCGGCTTGGGCAACCGCCGGCTGGCCATCCTCGACCTGTCTCCGCACGGCCACCAGCCCATGCACAATCCCGACACCGGCGATGTGCTGGTGTACAACGGCGAGATCTACAACTCGCCTGACCTCCGCCGCGAGCTGCAGCAGGCGGGCTTCACCTTTCGCGGCCACAGCGATACCGAAGTGCTGCTGCGCGCCTACCAGCGTTGGGGCGTGGACTGCCTGCCGCGTTTGCGCGGCATGTTCGCCTTCGCTATCTGGGACGCGCGCCGCTCGCGCCTCCTCATCGCGCGCGATCATCTCGGCATTAAGCCGCTGTACTACGCTGCGCGCGAAGGTGAATGGTTCGTGTGCGCGTCGGAAGTCCGCGCTCTGATGAGCAGCGGGCTGGCGTCGCCGGTGATCAGCCGGCGCGCTCTCGCCGGCTACCTGGCGTACGGCGCCGTGCAGGAGCCGCTCACGCTGTTCGAAGGCGTGTTCACCCTGCCGCGCGGTTCGTGGAAAGAATTCGACAACCTCGGACGCGTGACCGCCCAGGGCACGTACTGGCAATTCCCGCGGCCGGAGGGCGAGCGCCAACGCAGCGTGGAGGAAGTGGCGGAAGAAGGCCGCGCGCTGCTCGAGCAATCGGTGCGCCGCCACCTGCTCAGCGACGTGCGCGTCGGCATCTTCTTGAGCTCCGGTCTGGATTCCACCGCCATTCTGGGTATCGCGCGCCAATTCCAGAGCGCGACCGAGCACTTGCACGCCTTCACCGTCTCCTTCTCCGACGATCCCGAGTACGACGAGGCAGCCATTGCCCGCGTGACCGCGGCGCGCTTCGGCGTGCAGTACCACGAATATCCGGTCGAGGAATCGACCGCGCTCGCATGGATCCGCGACGCCCTCGGCTCCATGGACCAGCCCTCGATGGACGGCTTCAACACCTACATGGTGGCGCGCGCGGTGCACGAACAGGGCATCATTGTGGCGCTGTCCGGCATGGGCGGCGACGAACTGTTCGCCGGATACAACAGCTTCCGCCGCGTCCCGCGCCTCTACCGCGCGCTGTCGTGGATGTCATCGCTGCCCCCAAGCTGGCGGGCGGCCCTGGCGCGCAACATCGTGCTGCCCATGAATTCGGTGGTCCGCTCGAAAGCGGCGGACATCGCCACCGCCGGCGCGGATTTTCTCGCCATCTACTTTCACACGCGCCGCCTGCTTTCCGACCAGAGCCTGGCGCGGCTGGGACTGGAACCTGCGGAGCTGGAGCTGTCGCCGAGCTATCAGGTCCCGGAGCTAGGTTGCGATGGGTGGGTGGCGCCCTCGGACCCGGTGGCTTCGGTCGCGCGCCTGGAGTCGGCCTTCTACTTGGGGAACGTGCTGCTGCGCGACAGCGACGTCTTCGGCATGGCCAACTCGCTGGAGATCCGCGTGCCCCTGCTTGACCTCGACCTGGTGGACTGGGCCGTGCGCCTGCCCAGTGACGTGCTGCTGCCCACGGGCGCTCCTTCCAAGCACCTGCTGCGCGCCATGTGCGCTGGCCTCTACACTCGCGCGCAGATGGAGCAGGGCAAGCGCGGCTTCATGCCTCCCATCGGTCTGTGGCTGCGGGGGCCGCTGCGCGAGACCATGGAAGAGAGCTTGCGTTCGCTGGGGAACTCCGGCCTGATCGATCCCGCCGGGATGGCGCCCATCACGCAAACCTTCTTACGTGAACCCGCGAGTCCGGCATGGTCGCGGGTCTGGGCGATGGTGACCTTGGGACAGTGGTTCGAGCAGCACCAGTCGGTGCCGGTTGGAGTCCAATGAGCGAGCCCCTGGAGCAGGCGGAGATGACGCTGCTTGAGACTGAGCGGACGCAGCCGCTCTCGCCCGCACGTGGCGTCGTCCCGGTGACGGTCGTCTTTCTCACCTTCAATGAGGAGGCGAACCTGACCGAGTGCCTGGAAGCGGTGGCGGGGTGGGGGCGCGAGATCTTCATCGTCGATTCCGGAAGCACCGATACTACGCTCGAGATTGCCCGGCGCTACGGCGCGCAGTGCTTCTATCACGGTTTCGAGCGGCACACCCGGCAGTGGAACTGGGCGCTCCGCCACCTGCCGTTTTCCTGCGAGTGGGCTTTCTGTCTCGACGCCGACCAGCGGCTCACTCCCGAACTCAAGCATGAAGTCGCTGCGCTGTGGCAGGGAGAAACCGGCGGTCCTCCCCAGGAGGTAGGCGGCTATTACGTGAACCGCCGGCAGATTTTCCGGGGCAGGTGGATCAAGCATGGCGGGTACTATCCCAAGCCCTTGCTGAAACTGGTGCGACACCGCCGCGCCTGGTGCGACGAGAACGAGCTGCTCGACTCCCGCTTCTACGTCGAAGGCACGACCGCCCGGCTGCGGCACGACCTTATCGAAGACAACCGCAAGGAAGACGACATCTCATTCTGGACGGCCAAGCACATCCGCTACGCCGAACTGCAGGCCAGGGAAGAGCTGTTGCGGGGTGACGGACTTGCTTCGTGGAACCTGCGGCCGGCCTTCTTCGGCAGCCCCGACCAGCGCAGCCTGTGGCTGCGGCAGTTGTGGTACCGCCACATGCCGCTGCATGTCCGTCCCTGGCTCTATTACTTCTACCGTTACTTCCTGCGTTTGGGGATTCTGGACGGCAAACAGGGATTCATCTTCCATTTTCTGCAGGCCCTTTGGTTTCGCCTGCTGGTGGACGTCAAGATCGACGAGTTGCGCCGCGCGCAAGCGGCGGAGCGCGACCGGGCGAGCGCCCAGACGGGTTCCGGCTGACCACGAGTCAAGAAAGGGGTGTCCGGTTGTACATCCTGGGAATCAACGCCTACCACGGCGACGCGTCGGCTGCCATCGTGCACGATGGCCAACTTGTGGCCGCGGCGGAAGAAGAACGCTTCAATCGCAAGAAGCATTGCGCGGGTTTTCCTACTCTGGCCATCCGCTATTGCCTCGAGGCCGCCGGCATCACCGCTGCCGAGCTCGACCACGTCGGCATCTCGCGCGATCCTTCGGCGCACCTGCACAAGAAGATTCTGTTCTCGATCACGCGCCTCTCGGGCCTTTCGGGGCTGATCGCTGCCCGGCTGGCCAACGCCGCCAAAGTGCGCAACCTGCGCGAGGAACTGGCACGCTCTCTCGACGTTCCCGCCGACTCCTGTCGCGCCCAGTTCCACAACGTGGAGCACCACAAGGCGCACATGGCGAGTTGCTTCCTGGTCTCCGGCTTCGATAAGGCCGCCATCCTTTCCATCGATGGCTTCGGCGACTTCATCAGCACCATGTGGGGCCAGGGGGAAGGGAACCGCATCGAGGTTCTGGGCGAGATCGAGTATCCGCATTCCGTCGGCATCGTGTACACCGCCACCAGCCAGTATCTCGGTTTCCTCAAGTACGGCGACGAAGGCAAGGTGATGGGCCTGGCGCCCTACGGCACACCGCGCTTCCTCGAGCAGTTCCGCGACATCGTCCAGAGCGAGCGCGACGGCCGCTTCAAGCTGAATCTCGACTACTTCCTGCACCATTCCGAGGGGGTGGAGATGAGTTGGGAGGACGGTTCGCCCACCATCGGCCGCATCTTCTCCGATAAGTACGTCGAAACCTTTGGCCCTGCGCGCCACCAGGGCGAGCCGCTCACCTCGCATTACGAGGACATCGCCGCCTCGCTGCAAGCGCGCCTGGAGGAAGTCGGCTTCCACATCCTCCAGCACCTGCACCAGAAGACGGGAAGCAAGCGGCTGGCGCTGGCCGGCGGCGTGGCCTTCAATTCGGTGATGAACGGCAAGATCCTTCTCCACACGCCGTTCGAGGAGGTGTACGTGCAGCCGGCGGCGGGCGATGCCGGCACCGCGCTCGGCGTCTGCTACTGGATCGAGAACGTCATGCTGGAGCGGCCGCGCCGCTTCATCATGGGCCACGCCTATACTGGCCCGGAATACAAGAACGGGCAGATCGAGCGCGTCGTGGGCTCCAGCGGGCTGAAGCACCGCCTGCTCGACGACGCCGAACTCACGCGCGCCGCCGCACAGGCCATCGCCGACGGCAAGATCGTCGGCTGGTTCCAGGGACGGATGGAGTTCGGCCCGCGCGCCCTGGGCAACCGCAGCATCGTGGTGGATCCGCGCCGCCCGGAGATGAAGGACATCCTCAACGCGCGCATCAAAAAGCGCGAGCCCTTCCGCCCCTTCGCGCCCTCGATCCTGGAGGAGCGCATCTCGGAGTACTTCGAGCAGACCCATCCCGCGCCCACTATGCTGATGGTGTATCAGATCAAGCCGGAGAAGCGCGCCGCCATCCCGGCGGTCACGCATGTGGATGGCTCCGGCCGCCTGCAGACGGTCTCGCGCGCGACCAATCCGCTCTACCACGGCTTGATCAGCGAGTTCGAGCGCATCACCGGTGTGCCCGTGGTGCTCAACACCTCGTTCAACGAGGATGAGCCCATCGTCTGCACCCCGGACCAGGCTATGGATTGCTTCCAGCGCACGCGCATGGACGTGCTCTTCCTCGGCAACTACATGGTGGAACGCTGATGGCCGCCGGCGTCCAGGCGACGCAGGCCGCGGCCGAGCTCGTGCGCGCCGTGGCAAAGCCCTACGCCGCTCTGTTCCTGCCCGCGGTGCTCGAGGGAGTGCCGGAAAAGCAGGAACTGTTTCTGCCGCTGACGCTGGCGTACCTGCTGTCGGCGCACATCGCCTTTCAATTCCCCTTGCGCGAGAACGCGCTGCCGCTGGTCGAGCGTGTCTTCGACGACATCCTCCACGGCTTGCCCAAGGAGAGTAAGGGCATTTGCTACCAGAGTGTGGATGGCCTGGAGTGCGCGTCAGTTCTGGTGCCGCACTCGTCGCTGTTGCTGACTGACGACCGCGGCCTCGAGGAACTGGCGGGCGGCGACGGCTTGTCCGCGGCTGTGCTTTCGAAATCGGAAGGAAACACGAATCTTCTCCGCTTGCGCAACCTGGAGAAGATCGACGACCTCGGCTTGCGGGGAAAACTGGCAGGCTGTGCCCAGCTCATCAACGTGCAGTCGGGCGGCTTCATCACCCAAGGGCACTTTTCGCTGTCATGGTGACACCAGAGGAAGAACGAATTTGAAGATCCTCATCCTCAACCAGGCCTTCTACCCCGACCTGGTCTCGACCGCGCAGCATGCGGCCGATCTTGCTGCCTCACTGGTCACAGCCGGTCACGAGGTCACCGTGCTGGCTGACTCACGCGCCTATGACAACCGCGCGCGGCGTTTCCCGTGGCAGGAGAGCTGGCGCGGTGTGCGCATCCTCCGCGCGCCTTCCACCGGCTTCGGCAAGGCCGCCGGCTGGCGGCGCGCCGCCGACTTCGCCAGCTTCATGCTGAGCTGTGCCCTGCGCCTCCTGTTTATGCCGCGTTTCGACGTGGTCGTCGCCATGACCTCGCCGCCGCTGATCCCGTTGCTGGCGGCGCTGATGGTTCCGCTGAAGGCGCGCCGGCTGCTCTTTTGGTCCCTGGACCTGAATCCTGACGAAGCCATCGCCGCCGGCTGGCTGCGTCCGGAGTCGGCGACGGCTCGTATCCTGCAGCGGCTGATGCTTTACAGCATGCGCCGCGCCGAACGCATCGTCGCCTTGGACCGCTTCATGCAGGAGCGCATCCGCGCCAAGGGCATCGCGGCGGAGAAGATCGCTGTGGTTTCGCCCTGGGCGCACGACGATTGGGTGCGCTTCGACCCGGAGGCGCGCCAGCGTTTTCGCGCCCGCCATGGCTTGTCGGAAAAATTTGTGGTGATGTACTCCGGCAACCACAGTCCGTGCCATCCCCTGGACACGCTGCTGGCGGCGGCCGGGCGGCTGGCCGGGCATCCGGAGATTGTCTTCCTGTTCGTGGGCGGCGGTAGCGAGTTCCGCAAGCCGCTCGCGCTCTATCAGCGCGGGGCGACGAACATCCGCTGCCTGCCGTATCAGCCACAGGAAGAACTGGCAGGCTCGCTTTCCGCTGCCGACCTTCACGTGGTGGTGCTGGGGAGTGCCTTCGTTGGCATCGTGCACCCTTGCAAGGTGTACAACATTCTTGCTGTCGGTGCTCCGTTCTTATATATTGGCCCGGAAGAGAGTCACATCATCGATCTGGTTGCCGATCTCCAGGGCAACGGTTCGGTGATGGTTTCGGGACACGGGGAAGTGGACCGCGTCGTCCGGCAAGTCCTGCAGGCAGCGCAGCAGGCCAGTTCGGACAGGTCTTACGCCCGTGAGTGTGCCCGCCAGTTCTCCCGGCAGGCGCTGGTCCCGCAAATGATCCGGGCGCTGGAAGCGATGGCCGCCGAGTTCCCCGGAAGCGCGGCTGCCGCCCGCGTCTCCCAGCCGCGTCATTTCCCATAGGAGAAGGTGGACTTTGACGAAATCTGCCACCAAAGTTCTTGTGACCGGGGCAGGGGGCTTCATCGGGCATCACCTGGTGTCGTTCCTGCGCCGTGAGGGATACTGGGTGCGCGGGGTGGACCTCAAGCATCCTGAGTTCCAGCCCACCGACGCCCACGACTTCCAACTTCTTGACCTGCGCCGCTGGGAGAACTGCCTGCGCGCCAGCGAAGGCATGGACGAGGTTTACGCCCTCGCCGCCGACATGGGCGGCATGGGATTCATCTCCTCCAACCACGCGCAGATCCTGCACAACAACGCGCTCATCAATATCCATTCGCTGGAAGCCGCGCACGTCAACCGGGTGCAGCGGTACCTGTTCACGTCCTCCGCCTGCATTTATCCCGAGTACCTGCAGACCGAAACCGATTGCCAGCCACTGAAGGAAGAAGACGCCTATCCCGCGGCGCCGCAGGACGCTTACGGCTGGGAGAAGCTGGTGATCGAGCGGCTGTGCACGCATTACTGCGAGGACTACGGGTTCCAGACCCGCATCGTGCGCTTCCATAACATTTTCGGGCCGCTGGGGACGTGGGAGGGCGGGCGCGAGAAGGCCCCGGCGGCGCTCTGCCGCAAGATCGCGCACGCCAGGCTCACCGGCAATCACGACATCGAGATCTGGGGCGATGGCGAACAGACGCGCTCCTTCTGCTACATCGACGATTGCGTGCTCGGCCTCTACAAGCTCATGCGTTCCGATTTCTGCGAGCCTCTCAATCTCGGCCAGGACCGCATGGTCACCATCAACCAGTTGGCAGACATGATCGCTGCTATCGCCGGCATTACCATCCGCAAGCTGCATGTGCCCGGGCCGCAGGGTGTACGCGGGCGCAACTCCGATAATTCGCGCCTGCGCCAGGTGCTGGGGTGGGAGCCCGGCATCTCGCTGGAGGAGGGTTTGGGGCGCACCTATCCCTGGATCGAGCAGCAGGTGCGCAAGTCGGTGAGTGTGGCGGTCGCGACTTAGTCCGGGGGGCGGGGTGCTGGCTTGCGAGTTCGTAGGATTACTCCGCAGGTACCCTCCACGCTTCTGCCGGGAAACTGGAAGCGAGAAAAGAGACACTAAGCAGTAGAGAAGCAGATCGCCATTTCGTGCAGTGGGGCGTTTCGCCGGTAGGAGAGTGCCGTTGAAATCTTTGGGCCTGACGTACTGCGCGACCTTTATCGTATCTCTGCTGATTTCCTTCCTGCTGACCCGCTACGTCCGGGACCAGGCCCTGAGCCGGGGCTGGAAAACCCGGCGGGTTCGCGAGCGCGACGTCCACACCACGCCGATCCCGCGCCTCGGCGGCATCGCCATCTTCCTCACGGTGATCGCCGTGGTGGCCGTGCTGATGGCGTTCTCCCGCTTCGGCAAGGCCTTCGATCCGCGCCTCATCCTCAGCATCCTGTTGCCCTCGCTGATGATCTTCCTGCTCGGCCTCTACGACGATCTGTTTTCCGTGGGGCCGTGGGTTAAGTTCACCGTCCAGGTCATGGCGGCGGTGGCCATCTTCCTGGCCGGCTTCCGCGTCATCGAGCTGCCCTTGGTGTTCGGCAACCACAGCCTCGGCTTCGCGGGCTCCCTGGCCGCCACCGTCTTCTGGGTGCTGCTCATCACCAACGCCTTCAACCTGGTGGACGGCCTGGACGGTCTGGCCGCAGGTTCGGCGCTGTTCTCGACCTTGACGGTGGTGGTGATCTCGCTGATGAACGGTCGGGTGATGATCGGCCTGATCGGGCTGGTGCTGGCCGGCGCCATTCTTGGGTTCCTGCGCTTCAACTTCAATCCGGCGACCATCTTTCTCGGCGACTGCGGCAGTCTATTCATCGGTTTTGTGCTCAGCGTGCTGGCGCTGGTGGGGGCGGGGAAATCTTCCACCGTGGTGGCGGTGGCGATCCCCGTGGTCTCCTTCGGCCTGCCCATCCTGGAGACCGGCATCTCGGTGGTGCGCCGCTTCCTCAGCGGACAGCCCCTGTTTGCTCCTGACCGGTACCACATCCACCACAAGCTGCTGGAGCGCGGCCTGACCCAGCGCCAGGTGGTGGTGATCCTCTACGGTGTCTCCGCCCTGTTCGGCTTGTTGAGCGCGCTGTTGCTCTACCCCGGCGGGCCCACCGTCGGGGTGGTGCTGTTCGTGATCGGCGCCGGCATCTGGATGGGCGTGCAGCACCTCAACTATCCCGAGTTCTTCGAACTGCACCGCCTCGCGCGCCGCACCCTGGAGCAGAAGCAGGTCATCGTCAACAACCTGGCGTTCCGTCGCGCTACGTTACGTCTGGCCAAGGTGGAACACCTCTCCGAGATCTGCCAGGTGCTCGAGGACACTTTCCGCGGCAACGATTTCGACGGCTGCGAGCTGCGCTCGGCCACCCTGGCCGGTTCCCACGCAACGCTCTTTGGCAACGGCGACTTCGACCTGCACTTCACCTGGGGCCGGGTGTTCAGCACCTTCTCGGTCCCCGCGTGGAGCATGTTGCTGGAGCTGAGCATGCCCGGCTCCGGCCGCCATGGGTGCCTCGTGATCTACAAGCAGTACGCGCCCGACGCGTTGCAGGTAGACATCAATCTTCTTCTCCAGGAGTTCCGCACGGTGCTGGCGCAGGCGCTGAGCCGCGCTTTGGCGGGCGAGATCGAAGAGCAGCCCGCCACCGCTGAAGCCGTGGCCGCTGCTGCCAACTCCAGCTTGCAATAAACGGGAGGAGAATGAAAAAACTCGGGCTCATGTCGTGATCGCGGCCTTCGTCGCCATGGGCAGACTCGCCAGCGATACCTCGCGGATGAGCGCCAAGGATGCCGCTTCCACGACTCCCGTCGTTCACATCGCACTGGCGAACCCCGCGCCCTTGATGCGTTCCAGCCCCAGCCGCGCCGTTGACGCGCCGCTGGGCAATGTTGCATCAATCAACCAACCGGGCGCGGAATCTGAGGTCCGCGCCCTTCGTGTTTCGGAAAGCCGCGTTCCGCAAAAGCTCCGTCCGTGGTAAAGTCGGACAACGTAAGCGGCATGCCCATGCGATGGTCTTTGGCTAAGGATCCCGGGTTCTCCGTGATCCAGTTTCTCGGGGAGCGCTCCCTCGGCGGCGTGCTTCTCCGTGCCGGGTTCGCGGTCGTGCTCACGGCTGTGTCGCTGTGGCTCACCCTCAAGCTGCCGCCTTACCAGACGCAGATCTCTTACAGCTTCTTCACCGCCGCGGTGGCGGCCAGCGCCTACCTGGCGGGCTGGAGAGCCGGCCTGCTGACCACCGTTCTCACCTCGCTGATCATCGCCTGGTGGCTTCCTCCCTTGAACTCGCTGGCCATTGCTGACCGCGGCGATACCTCGCGCTTTCTGAGCTTCGTGTTCACCGCGGTGGTAATCTGCCTGATCATCGCCTCGCTCGACAGCAGCCGCCGCGCCTTGCGCGACACCCGCGACGCCTTGCGCCTCAGCAAACGCCGCATCGCGTACGTGGAGCGCCACGCCAAGGTCTGGACCTGGGAATACGACGTGCGCAGCGACCGCGTCAGTTGGTCCAACCTGTATGGCAATAACATCAGCCGCCGCGAACAATCGCTGGGCGACTGGCTGCAGATGGTGCACGAAGAAGACCGCGAGCAGGTAGCCGAGGCCATCCGGCGCGCCCTGCAAAAAGGAGAGTTTGAAGCCCGCTTCCGCATCATGCTGGGCGATTCCCAGCCGCGCCGGCTGCTGGGCCGCGCTCAGCTGGTGCTGATCGACGGGCAGCCTGCCGCTCTGGTCGGCATCAACATGGATGCCTCGGTCCATGGCGATTCCAATCCTGCACCCATCCCGGAGCCCGCTGCTTAGATTTCGGGGAAGCGGTCCGGAACCTCGCCACTCTTGCGCCATTCCAGAGAACGCAAGGCCAGCGCTGCCGATAGACTTAGCATCGGTCCAGCGATGTTGAACAATGCTCTCGCCGCCGCCGCCGCGTCCTCCGGCTGATTGTGGTAGGCGGAGAGCGCGATCGCCACCACCGCGGCCGCAGCGCAACCCAGCACCCACGGCCGCGGCAGGCTGCGGATCTTCACCAACCCCAGCGGCAACAGCCAAATGAAGACATACCAAAACGTCCGGTTGGTGACACATGCGATCGCACTCTGCAGATGGCGGTGGCTGGAATTGAGCCCTGCCGCGAACTGCCATGGCCGAACAACCTGCCCGGCGCTAACGGAGAGCAGAGCCGTCACGGTCGCGAGACCCGCAGCCACGCTGACTGCCGTCCACATCAAGGCCCTGCGGCGTCGCGGTTCCGCTAACGCCCACATCCCGGCAAACGTGCCCAGGAAAGGAACAAATGTCTCTTTGCTCGCCGCCCCGAGCACGGCAACCAGCGGCAGAAACCGCCAGCGGTCCTGGATCAGCAGGGCCGTCGATGCCAGCAGGAAAAACGCTTCGCCGGAATCCACCATCCCTGTCAGCATCAGGTTGCTCACGGCAAAGTTCAGCAGGTAGAGCAAGGCCGCCAGCACTGCGGTTGGGAAACTGTCGGTGACGATGAATGCGATCGCAACTAGCAGGTATGCGGCTCCCGCCGTCAACAGGCTGTTGGCGACCAGCAGCCCGAAGCTGGTGGGATCCCAACTTCCCACACGTCCCCGCGCCAGCCACGCGAACGGCCGCGCCAGATACGGCACGAGCACACGCGCGCGGTAGGTAGGCCGCGCCGCCTGCGGGCCGGAGTTCACCATGGCTGCGTAGTCGGCGGAATCCGGCACCGCGATGC
Organism: Acidobacteriota bacterium; assembly: GCA_023265315.1. Lineage (GTDB taxonomy): Bacteria > Acidobacteriota > Terriglobia > Terriglobales > Acidobacteriaceae > JAHFUA01. The sequence continues at coordinate 14,281 of JAHFUA010000088.1, forward strand.
GGATGTCGTAGCGGTTCAGCGTGGGGTATCCCAGGCTCAGGCAGACGAGAAAAAAGATGCAAGCGAGGACCGCGCGATGAAGCGTGCTCTTCACCGCGGCGCGCCCGCCAGCACTCTGGAGCTGTTCTGCATCCAGCGCCATGCGGTCTCGACCACGTTGGTAAGCGACCGCCGAGCCTTCCAGCCCAGCACCTGCTGCGCCCGCGTGGGATCGGCCACCAGCGCCGGCGGATCGCCCGGCCGTCGCGGACCATAGCGCCGCTCGGCCTTGCGGCCAGTGGCGGCTTCCACCGCCGCCAGCACTTCCATCACCGAGTGTCCCCGGCCTGTGCCAAGGTTCAGGGCGACCGATGCGCCACCACCGGCGAGGTACTCGAGCGCCAGCGCGTGCGCCTCGGCCAGATCGTTGACATGAATGTAATCGCGGATGCAAGTGCCGTCGGGCGTGGGATAGTCGCGTCCGAACACCTCGATCGGCCGAGTGCCCTGGGCGGCCTCGAGCGCCAGCGGGATCAGGTGTGTCTCCGGATCGTGCTTTTCGCCAATCTCGCCGCTGTCGTCGGCGCCTGCGGCGTTGAAGTATCGCAGCGCCGCGAACCGCAACCCGTACGCCTTCGAATACGCATTGAGCGCGTGTTCGAACAGCAGCTTGGTGGCGCCGTAGGGATTGATGGGCTCGCGCGGAGTGTCTTCCCTGATCGGTACCTTCACCGGTATGCCGTACACCGCGCAAGTGGAGGAGAAGACGAAGTTCTTCACCCCGGCCTCGACCGCCGTGTTCAGCAGGTTCAGCGCGCACTCCACGTTGTTGTAAAAATACTTTCGCGGATTCTCGACCGATT
>JAHFUA010000168.1 GCA_023265315.1 Acidobacteriota bacterium
CCGGCGACCACACCAAGAACCTGGCCGAAGAGGTCTGCCACCTGGTCACCGGGCAGACCATGAGCCACGTGCTCCGTTCCAAGGGCAAGTCCGAGGAGCAGATGTTCATCGACTGGCTGCGCGAACGGCAGCACGCGGGCTAGCACGTGGAGAGGCTGGCAGGGAGACGCAGCAAGGTGCGTCTCTAGGCCACAATCGTCGCGAATTTTTACTTCATATTCACGTTGTTGTAACCATGCTTTAACACGCAACAACTACTAATCCATCGTGAGTCGCTGGAACACAGGGAGGACTGCACATTGAGAAGATTGCTTGCGCCACTCTTGCTCTGCCTGGCTCTGCCGGTGACCGGCGGCTGGGCCCAAAACCTAAACGGGGCGGGAGCGACGTTTCCGTACCCCATCTATTCAAAATGGTTCAACGAGTACCACAAGGCCCACCCCGGGGTTGAGATCAACTATCAGTCGATCGGCAGCGGCGGCGGGATTCGGCAAGTGACGGCAGGAACCGTGGATTTCGGCGCCAGCGACGGTCCCATGACCGACCAGCAGTTGGCCGACGCCAAATTCAAGATCTTCCACATCCCCACGGTGCTGGGCGCGGTGGTGCCGGCCTACAACGTGCCCGGAGTGCAGGCGGAACTCAGGTTCAGTCCGTCCACCATCGCCGGCATCTTTCTGGGCAAGATCAGCAACTGGAACGACAAGGCCATTGCTGCCGACAATCCCGGTGTCAAGCTCCCGGACCGGTCCATCATCGTGGTCCATCGCTCGGACGGAAGCGGCACCACCTACATCTGGACCGACTACTTATCGAAGGTGAGCTCGGAATGGAAGGACCAGGTAGGCAAGGGCACCTCGGTGAAGTGGCCGGTGGGTCTGGGGGGCAAGGGCAATGAAGGCGTCGCCGGCATGGTACGGCAGATGGAGGGCGGGTTCGGCTACGTCGAGCTGATCTATGCCATCCAGAACAAGATTCCCTACGGCGCGGTGAAGAACAGCTCCGGCGAGTGGGTCAAGGGCAGTCTTCACAGCACCACGGCGGCCGGAGGCTCGGTGAAGAATATGCCCGACGACTTCCGCGTCTCCATCACCAATCCACCCGGCAAGGACGCCTATCCCATTGCGAGCTTTACCTGGCTGCTGGTGCCGGCGCAGTTCAAGGACGCCGCCAAGGGCAAGGTGATGGTGGACTTCCTGAACTGGATGCTGAACCAGGGCGAATCCATGGTCGCCCAGCTCGATTACGCGCCACTGCCCGACAACGTGAAGGACAAGGTGCGGGCCCGGATCAAGGAAATTCGCTATTAGGACCACGCTTCACGAGAGCTTGTTGCGATAAATGACCCGCCATCATGTGGAGAGACAACGAATGAACACCCAGCGCATCCTCGCCGTGTTGCTTCTGCTGTCCGTCAGCCTGCTGGCGCAGTCCGCCGCGCCAGATCCACAAACCAAGAGCAAGACAAAAAAGAAGGCTGTGACCGCGCCCTCAGCGACGGCAGAACTCGCCGGCGAGATGCGCCAGTTGCGGCAGATGCTGGAGAGCCAGCAGCAGCAGATCCAGCGACTCGAGCAGGCGGTGCAGAGCCGCGACCAGCAGATCGCCGACCTGCAGAACGCCGCCCACCAAGCGCGCAGCCGCGCGGAAAACGCCTTCTCCAGCAGTTCGCAGAATGCGCAGGCGGTGACTGCGCTCGAGAGCACCGTCGCCGATATCAAGGTCAACGCCACCAACATGGCGGCGAGCATGCAGGAGGAGCAGAAGCGCGTTGGCGAGATGGTGGAAAGCCCGCTGGCATTGCACTACAAGGGGGTCAGCATCACGCCGGGAGGGTTCCTGGCGGCGGAATCGGTGTGGCGGCAGCACGCGACCGCCTCCGACGTGAACACGCCGTTCTCCAGCATCCCGTTCAGCGGCGCGGATGCCGGGCACCTCTCGGAATGGTTCGGGTCGGGGCGGCAGTCGCGCCTCAGCCTGCTGGCCGAAGGCAAGATCAAGAGCGCCAAGCTCACCGGCTACTGGGAGATGGACTGGCTCTCGGCCGGCGTGACCTCCAACAACAACCAGAGCAACAGCTACACCAACCGCCAGCGGCAGCTCTGGGGGCAGGCGGCGCTCACCAACGGCTGGACCTTCACCGGCGGGCAGATGTGGAGCCTGGTGACGGAAACCAAGAAGGGCCTGGATCCCCGCAGCGAGGCGCTGCCGATGACCATCGACGCGCAGTACGCCGTGGGCTTCAGTTGGGCGCGGCAGTTCGGTTTCCGCGTGACCAAGAACTTCAATAATAAAGTTTGGTTCGGCTTCTCCATCGAGAACCCGCAGACCACTCTTTCCGGGCGCAATATCCCAGCGAACTTCGTGGTCGGCAACGTCGGGACCGGCGGCGGCCTGTACAACGCAACCGCCCTCTACTCCTTCAACTCGACTCCGGACTTCATCGTGAAAGCCGCCTTCGAGCCGGGCTTCGGACACTATGAGGTGTTCGGGATCATCAGCTACTTCCGCGACCGCATCTATCCCGCCGCTCCTGCCACGCCCTTCAACGACACGCGCACCGGCGGCGGCGCGGGCGCGAATGCCCGCTGGTCGGTCGCCAACAAGCAGGTGGACATCGGCATCCACGTCCTGGGCGGCAACGGCGTGGGCCGTTACGGCAACACCACGCTGCCGGATGTCACCGTCCGCCCGGCGGACTCTGTTTACGGTCCCTCCACTCTGGCGCCGCTCCGCGCCTACCAGGCGCTCGGAACTTTGGAGTACCACTCGAAGAAGTGGGACATCTACGGCAATGCAGGCGTCGAGTACGCCCAGCGCACCGTCTACCAGACCGGTACGACGCTGGTGGGCTACGGTCCGGGCAACGGCAATACCTCCACCTGCTCGACCGAAGTGACCCCCACCGCACCCTCATCCGGGATCTTCCCCCCCAACTCCATCGGCTTTAACCCCGGTTCCGGCGGCTGCCCGGTGGATACCCGCAACATCATCGAGGGCACCCTCGGGTTCTGGTACAAGGTCTACAACGGGCCGAAAGGCAGGCTGCAGTTCGGGCCACAGTACGCTTACGTGGTCAGAAACGTGTGGGGGTGCGCGGTCGCAACCGGTCTGTGCACGGCAACCAGTTCCTTCAGCCCCCACGCCGTGGAGAATATGTTCTTCACTTCCTTCCGGTACTACCTGCCGTAAGGACTCCTACGCAGTGTTCAAACCCGGCGCTGGCCAACCAGCCGGCGCCGGGGAGCTCCTGTAACAATGCTGTAACAATCGCCTGCTAGGGTGAAGCCGGGATGCGCAACTTGGTTGAAGCTGCTGGTTCTCCGCAGACGCCCCAGCCCGTGCCCGAAACGGCGGCTCCGGAGGGGCGCACCATCCCGCTGATCCCGGCGAAGATGAGCCAGGTTCCCGACCACGTCTTCGCCTCCGCCATGCTGGCCTGCGGCCTGTCGCTGGTGGCCATCGTGGTGCTGATCGTGATCGAGCTAGCATGGCAGTCCCGGCTGTCGCTCGCTGCCTTCGGCTGGCGTTTCTTCACCGGAAGCAACTGGGACCCGGTGGCGGGCGACTTTGGAGCCCTGCCCTTCATCTACGGCACCATCGTCTCCTCGCTGGTGGCCTTGGTGATCGCCATCCCGCTTTCGATCGGCGTGGCGGTGTTCACCACCGAGATGTGCCCGAAACCGCTGCGGGGGACAATCTCCTTCCTGACCGAGCTGCTGGCGGCCATCCCCAGCGTGGTGTACGGGCTGTGGGCGATCTTCGTGCTGACGCCGCTGCTCCGCGCGCACGTGCAGCCCTGGCTGGCGAAATACTTCGGCTGGACGGGCCTGTTCGCGGGACCGCCGTTCGGCATCGGCATGCTGGCCGCGGGGGTGATTCTGGCCATCATGATCGTCCCCATCATCGCCTCGATCACGCGCGAAGTGCTCACTGCCGTGCCGCAGCAGCAGCGGGAAGCCGCGCTGGCGCTGGGGGCCACGCGCTGGGAGATGATCCGGCTGGGCGTCCTGCGCAATGCGCGCGCCGGCATCGTGGGCGCCATCATCCTGGGCATGGGGCGCGCGCTGGGCGAGACCATGGCGGTCACCATGGTGATCGGCAACACCCCGCAGATCGCCAAATCCCTGTTCGCTCCCGGATACACCATGGCCAGCGTGATCGCCAACGAATTCACCGAGGCTACCGGTGACCTGTATTTGAGCGCC
>JAHFUA010000089.1 GCA_023265315.1 Acidobacteriota bacterium
CAAGACCTCCTGGTGCGAGCTTTCCAGCGCGTCTGGCAGCGGTTTCCCCAGGCGAAGCTTTTTCTGGCTGGCGAGGGTGAGATGCGCAGCGAACTGGAGCACTCCGCACAACGCCTGGGATCGCGACAGCGGTGCAGTTCACCGGCTTCGTGAAGGATGTTTCCCCCTGCCTTCGTGCTGCTGACGTCTACGTTCAACCCAGCCGGTCGGATGCCAGTTCCTACTCCGTAATGGAAGCGATGGCTTGTTCTCTGCCGGTGGTCGCTACCGCGGTGGCAGCCCTGCCCGAAATTGTCCAGGATGGGACCACCGGGTTCCTGGTTGCCGCTGAAGATGACGGGGCGATGGCGGCGGCCATGGCCCTGCTGGCAGACCGTCCGGAACTGCGACAGAAGATGGGATTCGCCGGACGCAGGCGCATTCTGGAGTGCTTTCGAAGCGACGAGATGGTCCGCCGCACGGAGCAGGTTTACCTGAGCTGCCTGGGACTTTCGCCGCAGGCTGTTGAACAACAAAATCTGGAAGCAGCATCGTGAAGCGACTTCCATCCGGGCTGAAGAAAGGGCAGAAATCATGCGCATTCTTGTGACTGGCGGTCTCGGGTTTATCGGCTCCCATGTGGTGGACAAGCTGCGAGACCGGGGTTTTAACGTGCGGGTGTATGACTTGAAGAACGGCAGCAAGCCGGAAGGCGTCGAGCTCTATAACGCCAGCCTGCTGGACGTGGAGACTCTGCGCATCGCCATGAATGGCGTCGACGCACTGTACCACCTGGCCGCGGTGGCAGACGTGAACGACGTGGTTGCTGATCCGTCGTATGCGGAAATGATCAATGTCCGCGGTACCCTGAACGTGCTGGAGGCGGCACGGCGAGCGGGCGTGCGCCGGGTCATCTACGGCAGCACTACCTGGGTCTACAGTGAGTGCCCCGGCGACTTGGTGGACGAGGAGACCAGTCCTTTGCCGCCGAAACACCTGTACACCACCACCAAACTGACCTCCGAGCTTTACTGCCGCTCCTACCAGCAGATGTATGGCTTGGAGACAACCATCCTGCGTTACGGCATCCCTTTCGGCCCGCGCGCGCGGGGAAGCACGGTGGTCGCGCTGTTCGTTCAGAAAGCGTTGTGTGGCGAGCGGCTGACCGTTGCCGGCGACGGTTCCCAGTTCCGCAAGTTCATTTATGTGGAGGACCTGGCGGAGGGCAACGTCCTGGCTCTCCATTCGGCAGCACGCAACCGCATATACAACCTGGACGGCGCCGAGAAGATTACCATCCGGCAAATCGCGGAAACCGTGAACCGCCTTCTGGGACCGATCGCGATTGAGTTCGGGCCGTCCCGGCCGGGAGACTTCGGCGGCAAAGAGGTCTCCAGCGAGCGCGCGAAAAAAGAGCTCAGCTGGTCCCCGCGCGTTTCCTTCGAGGAAGGAGTCCGCCGCTACATTGAATGGCTGAGACGGAACAATGCCGCGCAGGTTAGCTCCGGGTGGGCCTCGGTGGATCGCATCCTGGCCGCTCGCACGGCCTGATGGCTCGGTGCTACAGCTGTCTCATAAAATTCGTTTCGGCGGGACGCGGCTTCAGCCGCGCCGCAATGGGTATTTAGGAGTGTTGTCATCCCGAGTGATGCGCGAGGGAGCCTTGCGACCGAGCGCGAGCGAGGGATCTTGGTTTGAAAGGGCACGACTCTATTCGGCACAAGCCTGAACCGGCTGTGCCTCAGGGGCTAATGCCCAGAAATCGGCCTCGGAAACGGCACGGCTAAAGCCGTGCCCTTCCGAAATCCACTATGAGATGGCGCGATAGCTTCTAGGCTTTGATCAACCCCTAAAAGAAACCAATCTTCTACAGCCGCAAGAAACCAATCCGCCATGAAAATTCCTATTCTGCGTATTCCCTACACTGACCAGAGTCTGCGCGAGGTCCAGTCCGGAATCGCCGCAGTGCTCCGTTCCGGGCAACTCGCTGCCGGAAAGTATGTGGGTGAATTTGAGGAGCGGTTTGCCGAGTTCTGCGGCGCCCGCTATGCCATCGCTACCCATTCCGGAACCTCAGCCCTGGAAATCATCCTCCGGGCCATCGGCGTACAGGACGCCTCCGTCATAGTCCCCACCAACACGTTCATCGCGACGGCATTCGCTGCTATCAGTGCGGGCGCACGGGTCATCTTCGCCGATTGCGACCCCGAGGATCTGTCTTTGGATCCGGACGACCTCGAACGGAAGCTTGAGCCCGATACCAGGGCGGTGATGCTCGTTCACATCGGCGGGATCATCTCCGGAAAGTTGGAGATCATCCGCCGGATTTGCGCGCGGCGGGGCATTCATCTGGTGGAGGATTGCGCCCATGCCCACGGAAGTCACTGGAACGGGGCATCCGCCGGGACGCTGGCCACGGCCGGCGCCTTCTCGTTCTTCCCCACTAAGGTAATAACCTGCGGGGAAGGCGGCATGATTACCACTGCGGACGAGGGCCTCTACCGCGAAGCAGTGATTCTGCGGAATCACGGCAAGAATCCGCAGCGGGCTGCGGCCATTACCGGTTTTGGCTACAACTGGCGCATGAGCGAGTTCAACGCCGTGGTGGGCGTCGAGCAGATGAAGCGCGCCCACGAGATCATTGGCGAGCGCCAGGAGGCAGCCCGATTCTATGATCACCATCTGGAGAAAATCCCCGGGCTTCGTGCGCTTCTTCTCCCGGCGGGAGTCGGGTCCACGTACTACAAGTATGTGGCCTATCTGGACAGCTCGATTGACCGCAACGCGTTGAAGAGGACCCTGCGAGACGACTTCGAGGTTCAGCTAACCGGCGAAGTGTACGCCACACTCTGCCACCAGGAGCCGGTCTGGGAAGAGACCTGCTACTGCGGCCGCCAACGCAACTCGCGCGCCGCGCGTGCCTGCTGCCGGACGCCGTTCCGCCGGACATCGTTCCCCGGGGCGGAGCAGATAGCGGCTCATCATGTCTGCTTGCCGCTGTACCCGGGTCTGTCTCAAAGGGAACTTGAATACGTGGTGGCATCCCTGGAGCGGGCGCTGGCACAAACTGCTTGCTTAAGCAAAGAGCATGCCGCCGTCTCCGGAAGTTAGTGTGGTTGTGGCCACCCACAACATGGCTCGGTTTCTTCCCCAGGCTCTGGGCTCCTTGCTGGCTCAGTCCTTGCCCCGGAGCCGGTTCGAGATCATCGTGGTGGATGACGGCTCCACCGACTCGACCCAAGGCGTGCTTTCCCGCTTCGCCGGTCACATTCGGGTCCTCCGCCAGTCCAGCAGGCGGGGACTGGTTGCCAGCGTGAATCAGGGGCTCAAGCGGGCTCGCGGCCGCTATCTTGTGCGGGTGGATGCTGACGACGAGGTGGCTCCCGACCTCCTGAATCTCGGTTGCCGGGTGCTGGCCGCCACCCCGGGCGCTGCCTGCGTGGTGTCGGACCGCATCGAGGTCCGCAATGGCAGGCGGGTGCGCAAGAAAGTCGATCCCAGCAACCTCTACACACTGATCGCCTGCGGAACCGTGTTTCCGACTCGGCTGCTGCGCACGATCGGGGCTTATCGCAAGGTTTATTGGGAGGAGTACGACCTGTATTTGCGCCTTCGCGAACATGGCGAGTTCCTGTATCTCCCCGTTCCCCTGTACTTCTATCGCAAGCACGCCAGAAGCATGACCCACCGGATGGAAGAGAGAAGGCGCGGCTGGCAGGAGCTGCTGAGCTGTTGGGGGGTCGAGACGCTCAGGTCGGCGGGCACGAATCCCGAACTGGAAGCGGTCATTGCAGAAGGGGCAATCCTGTGACGCAGAAAACGATTGTCATCTCTGAAATCGGCGAAAACCACATGGGCAATTTCGACCTGGCGTTGCGCATGATCGAGGAATCGGCCGCCGCCGGCGCCGACATGGTCAAGTTTCAATCCTACTGGGGCGCGGATGTCAGCGACACGGACCCGGAGAAGGAGTGGTTCACGCGCGTTCAGGTCTCCGACGACATGCATTTCCGGCTGAAGGAGCATGCCGAGCGATACGGGATCGAGTTCCTGAGCAGTCCATTTTCCGTGGAGCGTGCGCGCTTCCTGTGCGAGAAGCTGGGGCTGAAGAAGATCAAGATTGCTTCTTCACAAATGCTCTGCCTGCCGATGCTGGATTACATCAGTGAGCACGACGATACCGTCTTCATGTCTACCGGCATGGCCACGCTGGAGGAAATCCGGGAAGCGACCCGGCATCTGGACCGAGTCAAGTCGCTGTACATCCTGCAATGTACGACCCAGTATCCCACGCAACCTGTTGATGCCAATCTGGCGGTGATCGGCACGCTGCAAAAGGAATTCCCCAATTACGGAATTGGCTATTCCGACCACACCTGCGGCATCCTGGCTCCCATCGTGGCGGTGGCCCTGGGTGCCCAGGTCATAGAGAAACACTTCACCCTGGATAAGACCCTACCGGGCACTGACCACGTTCTTTCTGCTGAGCCTGCCGAGTTGCAGGCAATGATCCGTCAGATTCGCGAGGTAGAACTGCTCCTGGGGACTGCCGCCAAGGAACCCATCCCCCAAGAGAGAGAGATTGTTGGCATGGTTCGCTCCCGCTTTGCCAAAGTGCCTGCCTAGCCGAAGCGTGGAAGCAGCTTTTCCTATGAACATCTCCCGGTACCTCCCGCGCTGGCTGAAGTGGAGCGGAGGTTTCGCCATCTATCACCTCCCCTCCTTTGCCGGGCTGCGGAATCACTATCTGGGGCGGATGTACACCGTGTCAGAAAGGCGAGGCTGGCTGTTCCGGTCTTTCCGTGGTTACGTGCTGGGCAAGGTGGCTTACCGGCAACTGCCGGAATTTCGCACTGCCATTCTCACCGGCGAATCGGGCCGCCGCTGGGCAGAGTTCTACCGCTCACGACCCGAGGAATATTACCTCGAAGGATTTTCCGAACCGCTGCAAGCTTGCGAAGAGTTGCTGCAAAGCGGCGCCGCTTCACGTTTCCTTCAGATCGGATGCGCCGGAGGCCGCGAACTGGCGATTCTGGCCTCCCGATTTCCTCACCTGAAGTTCTGTGGTGTTGATATCAATGCCGCGGCAATTCAGGAAAACCAGAAGGCTTACGCTGCCACCAGGAATCTCGAATTCCGTGTGGCCGATCTCACGCAGTCGGATTCCTGGACGCAATGGCATCCGGACGTTATCTATTCGTCGGGCTGCCTGGAATATCTAACCGAAGACGAGGTCGCCGACTTCATTTGCCGCGCACACCAGGCCGGCGTGTCGCGCCTGATTCTGTGTGAACCCACCGATGGCAGCCAGAAGAAACACAGTGTCCAACGCGGGGGCGCGGCATTCGCGCATGATTATCGCCATCTTGCGGCACAAGCCGGATGGCCCAGCGTCAGCGTGCTACGCGAGCCGGCGCCAAACAAGAACCTCCTCCTGGTTGCCTCCCGCGACGGCAGCGGGGCTCTGCCCAGGTCGCAGCTATGACACATCCGGTCTTGGTGGCAGGCTTTCCCGATGAAGTGGAAGTACTCGCCCGCTGGTGGGCAGCGCAACCGGCGGCTCTTCGGCGCAATGTCACCGCCGTGGGATTGGACCTGGATGCCCAAACGGCGTTTCGAAAGCATGGCTTCGAGACCAAGGATACTCTGCCATTCTTCAGTGAGGCGAGCCACCGAGCGATATTCCTGAGCGCGTCCCGCTACGCCCGAGAGTGGTTCCGCACACTGCCGGATGCTACCCTCGAAATGCTCTCCTACCACGGGATCTCCTTTCCGAAGTGTCTCGAATACGATATCTCGTTCCTGTTTACCGAAATCTTTCTTCACGCGGAACTCCTCCGTGCGATTCTGGAAAAAGAGCGCCCCAGTCCGCTTGTCGTCGTGAAAACCGTTCCGGTCCAAGTGGAGTCCCTGCGGATTGCTACAAAAGAGCGCTTCGTGTACCTGATCGCTTTGCAGGTGTGCACGCTCGCCGGCGTTGCGGTTCGGACGGTGGCCCCCCCCACCGGCTTCGCGGCGGACCATCGAAAGTTGCCGGGGTTGAGGCCGCTGCTTCACAAAGCCTTGGATATATACCGGGCCATTCGGATGGAAGAGCGGCCGCTGGCTGCCTTCCTTAGCTACAGTCTTCCGGTGGCGCTCAGTTTTCTCTTTCCCGGAAAGATGGTTTACGAGTGCAAAGTCCGGCGGTATGGCCAAGCTTCACGCAAGATTCTTTTCTGGGGAGGAACGAAAGGAAAGGAGCGCATTCGACAGGAATTGCAACGTGATCCCGCGGCGCAGGTCTTGATCCTGGACGAGAACCGGCGGCTGAAATTCAGGCGTTTTCTGCTGCCGCGATTGGATCCGCGCCGGGTTTCGGGTACCGACGCGCAAGGCACGGCGGCGACCCGGGAACAGGCGAATGCGGCCTGGCGCTCCATCGCCACCGACCATCTTTTTCAAAAGCAGCTTCAGTACGGTGCGATCAAGCTATGGCCGATTCTCGAGACCCGTCTTGAGTTCTATGTGCGCGTGCATTTTCCCCGATGCGTGGAGTTCTATGAGGCCACGCGAAGATTCTTGCGTGAGCACGGTGGGGATGTCCTGGTATCCAGCCTGGACAGTGGCGGATTCACACCTTGGGTCTGCCGGGCCTTCTCCAGCATGGGCAAAGAGTCAATTTATTTCTGGCATGGTCTGATGATTCCGCATCGGGAGATTGAAGAGGGTCTCAGTCCGGCTTTCCTGCCCCTCCACGCCAGCCGCGTGGCCGCCTTTGGCGCCGGAATCGCGGGCTGGTACAAAAAAAATGGGGTCGCATCCGACCGCATCCACCTCGTCGGGTTTCCCGACTTGGCTTCGCATCGGGGGGCGCTTTCTCGACGCCGGCATAGTTCGATCTGTCGCATCCTGGGCTTAAGTCCGGATAAGCCGATTGTTGTCTATGCCACCAGTGTCACTGCGTACGGAGGAAGACGCGCCTACTCCGAAGAAACCGCCGATGAAATCCTCCGCGCGACGCAAGAGATTCTTCAAGAGCTGGCCACCGACCCGAATCTGCAGGTGGTCATTAAGTTGCACCCGGGATTGAGCGCAAGGGAATTGGCCTCTTACAAACGTCTGGTGCGTGCATTTTCGAACGCAGTGGTCTGCCAGATGCCGGACATTTCCTGGCTGATACGGTTGTGCGACATCCTGATCACCTACCAGTCCAGCACCGGTATCGAGGCTTTGGCCTATGACAAGAACGTAATCATTTACAACACCACAGGGCGTGCGAACCAGTACAGCCCGCAGGCGATGAGGCCGGAGGATGACGAGCCCAACTTTGTAGTTCTGGCGGATGATCGAGCACAGCTTAGACTCACCGTTCAGAGGCTGTTAAGCGAGGACACACTCTGCCAGAAACTGCGCGCCAAGCGCCGCCAACTGGACCCCTACATTTTGTTCAATTCCGACGGAGGAGCGCTGGATCGCGCCATGCTGCTTCTGGCAGAAGCGGTCGCGAGCGGAAAGACCGAGCTGAGGAATCAGACTTGTCCGAAAACGGTTTCAGTATCGCGGTAGCACCAGAGCCGAGGACCCGAACCGCCGCTTTCCCCGGCCGGAGAATGCTCGGCAGCACGCTCAGCCTCTCCGCCAGTCGCATCTTCGGGGCGGCGATTTCCGGTGTGCAGGCAATCTACGTTGCTCGCGTTTTGGGCCCCGAACAATTTGGCGTGTTCAACCTCATATATCTCATCGGCTGGTATGTCGGCCTTATGCACCTCGGGGCCCGTGACGTGGCGTTGCGAGATATTCCTTACTTCCGTGGGCAGAAGGACCCGGTCCGCGAGAAACTCAGCCGAGATGTCAGCCTCACTTCTGAGATCCTAGGGAGAGCCCTTACCAGCAGCGGCCTCGCGCTAGTCGCCCTGATGCTCAAGGGTCCCCTGCTGCGATACGGTCTACTGCTGTGGGCTGTCTCCATGTTTCTCGTACGGATGGCGGAACTCTACAACACCATCAGCACAGTAGAGCAGGACTTCGTTTTTGTGAGCTGGGTGAACTCCACTCGCTTAGCCATCATCTTCGCGGTGGTTCTGCTTTCCATCCACTGGCTCGGGATCTATGGGCCCCTGCTGGCGCCGATCGTCGGATCCCTGGTTGCGGTAGCCCTGTACTCACGGCGCCACCCGCTCGCGTTTTCCTTTTCGCTGGACCGAAGTCAATTCGGAAGGATGGTCACGGTTGGGCTGCCGCTGGCTGCCCTGACCTTTGTCTACTGGCTTTATCAGAGTGCCGACCGCAGCATCATTGCCGCCGTCCTGAGCAAGAGCGAGCTCGGATATTACGCGATGGCCGCCTTCATCGTGCAGTTCTTGATTCAGCTTCCAGGCGACTTCATCACTGTTCTCCAACCGAATCTCTATCGTGAACTAGGGAAGGAAAACAGGCTGGCCGACATCAAGGGACTGGTGGTTCACACTACGCGGGCATACGTGTATCTGAGTGCGCTGGCGATCCTCATGCTCTGGACGTGGTTCCCGCCGCTCATTCATTTGCTGCTGCCCAAGTATGAGCCCTCAATTCCAGTGCTGCGCATCCTGAGCCTGACCATCTTCTTTTCTTCCGTTCTAGTCGTGCCTTACACCATCCTCTACTCCCCCGGGATTAACCGGCAGATGCTTTGTGTGGGCATCTGGGGCGGTTCGGCATTGCTGACCGCGGGCATCGGCTATGGCTTGCTGCGGCTGGGATATGGCCTGAGCGGTGTCGCGGTTGCCAGCGTGCTGGGCCAGGCGATGGCCGCCGCCGCGTTCCTGTTCCTCACGCGTCGCTACTATTCTGAGTGGATGGATCAGAAATGGCATTTCTATCTCGAGATGCTGGGTCCGATTGGCTATGTCGGCTGTATTCTCGGGCTCTTGGGACATTTCGGATTGCACGCTTCGTCGGTACCGGCGTTGCTGGGAGAGAGCGTGCTGCTGCTGGTGGTGTACGTGCCTTGCCTGCTGCTCTTCAACCGCAAGGCTGGGCTGGTGAGGTGGAAATCGTTTCGGTTTGTGAACGGATCGCGGGCTTAGCCGAAACGGTCCCCATTCCTGCATCCTGTGATGTGGGCCTCTTCTCCAAGGCTGCACAATCCACCAGCTCCGAGAAGGTGCGCGGTGGCGTAAAAACCCGGATCTTGCCTGAGTCTCCCGATGCGGGTCGAGCGCGATTACACGGAGCGGACTTCTTGCTGACATGAGATTCCTGATTTGTCTCAGGGACCGCAAGGCTTGGTGCCGCGCCATTCGCCGGCTTCGACTGCCGGCGGGCGCCCGAGTCTATCTCGCTCCTCTCACCGAGGACGAGACCTTGGTGGATTCCGTCGTCGCGTTTGCTGGTTCCTGTTCGTATCCGGTGCAGGTATTGCGCTCCCAGACAGGCTATCGTGAAATCTGCTTGCGTGCCCGTGAAAAGCTGATGGCCTTCACCGCGCAATGGCCCGAGCAGGTTCAGTGGCGCGGACGCAGTTTTCGCGAACTGTTCGTACACCGCAGGGATCTTTCCTGGTGGTGGCTAGCCGAACTCTCCCAGCGCAACGGTGATGATCGTCCGACCTTCGGGTGGATGTGCGAACTGGAGCTTCTCCGGGACTTCGTAGAGGGCAAATCGTTCGACGAAGCAGTCGTCTGTGTGGACAACGTGGACGTTTATACCGTTATGTGCGCGTTGCTACAGCGCCGCGGGATTCGATTGCTCCCCAATCGGGGACGGCGGCCCCTGCTCGACTGGAACCGCACCTCTCTGGTTTGGCTCATGCGCTGGCGGGATTTTTGGGGAGAACTGTTACATGCCCTGGCCGTCAAGTGGGCGTGTGGTGGACGCTCTCCTCGGCAGGACCCGTCGCCGCGCCACCGCTTGGTCTGGCATTCCTGGTATCCGCTGCAGTGGCTGAACACGAATGGCAAGCCGGAAGATCGTTACTACCTCCATATTCCTGAACTGGCTGAAGCCACAGGACAATTCCGCAGTTCTTACTTGGCCACGGTTCGCGGACCGATCGCGCCTTGGTCGGTGGCGCGCGCGGTTCGGCAGCGCGGCGTGGGGGCAGATTTCGACTATGTCCAGCGGTATTCCCGCAGCCGCGACCTCTTTCGCGTGTACTTCGATTTGTGGCCGGCACTCCGTTATTGGGCGCTGGAAAACTTCAGCCGCCGCTACCGGAACTCCTTCAGTGTGGACGGAATTGATCTTTTTCCCATTCTCCGCCACGACATGCGATTTTCGTATTTGCGCAACATTCCCCGCCTGCTGGCGACGGCCGCGCAATTTCGGCGCTATGCCGCGCTGCGCAAGCCGGATTTCTTTGTCACCTACCTTGAGCTGTATTGCTACGGCCGGGCTGTCATCTACGGGGTAAAGAACGGTTCGCCGAACACCAAGCTAATCGGATATCAACACAGCGCCATCACGCCCATGAAGTTGGTTTACAACTATGGTCACGGCGAGTTGCGCATGCGCAACGGAGCGGGAACATTACTGGACTACATGCCTTTGCCGGACCGCTTTGTGGTACATGGACCGGCCGCCCAACGCATTCTTGCAGCGGGCGGATACCCTCTTTCCCGGATCGATGTAGCGGGAATAGCCCGCCTCGACTACTTGTACCGAAAACTTCAAGAGCCCCCAGATGCCTGCCCGGAAATGCCCGCTGGGTGCAAAGTGGTTTTGGTGGCGACCCCGATCTGGCCCGATCGGACCAGGAGATTGGTTGAAACCGCGATTCGCGGCCTGCGCCATCGAGACGACGTGTTCGCGATCTTCAAGTTGCATCCTGCGGGCCGATCAGGGGAGCAGCAGATTCATGATTTTGCGGCTCAGCATGGGTTCAAGAATTACCGCGTTTGGAACACCGAGCTGTACAGATTGATCCGCATGGCAGACGTGCTGTTCACCATGAGTTCAACCACGGGCGCGGAAGCGCTCGCCATGGGTGTGCCCGTCATCCACCTTCAAAGCACCCGGGACTTGGACCTCAGTCCGTTCTTTGAGGTTCCCGACGTAGCCTTTCAGGTCAGCAATGCTGAGGAATTCCACTGTGCTCTCGACCTCGTCCTGCACCGCAGCCCGGCGCTCGCGGAGCGGCAGAGAAAATGGGCCGAACTGGTCATTCAGACTTTTTACGCGGTTGACGGCAGGGCGGGTGAACGTTTTGTCGAGGTTCTGAGTCGCGAACTGTCGGGCAATCTCAATTCCGTCAGTACGACTCACCACCTGGAAGTGCTTCAACAACCGAGCGGCACTTCGGGATGAGAATCTACGATATTTCTCTGCCTCTCTCGGCAAGCCTGCCAGTCTGGCCCGGCGACCCGCGGGTGTGTGTCACCCGGACCAAGAGCTTCGAAGCCGGTGATGGAGTCAATTGTTCCCACTTGAGTTGTAATGTGCACTCCGGCACGCACGTGGACGCGCCCTTCCACTCCCTTCCCTATGGAAGTACGGTGGAAGAAATGCCACTCGAGCTGATGATCGGGCCTGCCTATGTGGGCTTGGTCCCGGATGCCAAGGCAATACTTCCCACCGACCTCGAACGCCTTAACTTGCCACATGATATCCAGCGGTTGTTGTTGCGAACCTTTAATTCTCTGGAATGGGCCGGCGGAAGGACGGAGTTCACCCCCGATTTTGCTGCCTTAACGCCCGCGGCAGCCAAATGGACGGTCGAGCGCGGCATTCGGCTGCTCGCCGTGGATTACCTGTCGGTGCAACGATTTTCAGACCGCACCCCGGCTACCCACGTCACCTTGCTCGAAGCTGGCGTGGTGATCGTTGAGGGTGTGGACCTGCACCAGGTGCCCGAGGGCAGCTATCAGCTCGTCTGTCTACCGCTCCGGCTCAAGGCGGCGGAAGCAGCGCCCGCCCGCGCGGTCTTGATCAAGGAATAGTCCATGAGTTCGCCAGAAGCTGTGGCCGTGATTCCCGCCCGGATGGGATCCTCGCGATTTCCTGGCAAGCCCTTGGCACCCATCCTGGGGTTGCCCATGGTCGAGCATGTGTACCGCCGGGTGGCTCTGTGTCGCTCGCTGCAGGGGATCTATGTAGCCACCTGCGATCGCGAGATCTATGACTGTGTCCGCGGATTTGGAGGAGAGGCCATCATGACCTCCCCCAAGCATCCGACCGCCAGCGATCGGGTGGCGGAGGCGGCCCAGCGCATCGCGGCCAGCATTCTGGTCATGGTGCAGGGAGACGAGCCCATGGTCCTGCCGGAAATGATCGATCGCGCCGTGGCCGCGATGCAGGGCGATCCGGCTCGTGGTTGTGTGAACCTGGCCAAACGCATCACCGATGAAGCCGAGTTCCTGGACCCAAACACTATCAAGGTAGTGATGGATCGCGAGGGCGACGCCCTGATGTTCTCGCGGGAACCCATCCCCACCCGTCGCTTGCTGGGCTGGGGCGGCATTCATCCCTTCAAACAGGTGTGCATCATTCCGTTCCGCCGACAGATTCTTCTCCAGTATGCCCATTTGGAGCGTGGCGCCGCCGAGCTGGCCGAGTCGGTCGATATGCTGCGCCTCGTGGAGCACGGACTCAAGGTGCGCATGGTCGAGACCGAATTCGACACCCATGCTGTCGACACTCGCGCAGACCTGCAGGCGGTCGAGAAGAGAATGCTGCAGGACCCCCTCACTCGCCAATACGCGCTGCAAGCGGTAAAGACCGCTCTCAAGGTTCAAAGTGCGGCCAGCTAGCCAAATCGCCCCCAATCTGCTGCTTTTCGGCGGCCTGTTTCCATGGCTCGGGACCAGCGTTCCAGGAGTTGTAGAGCGGTGAAGCGACGTGTCCTGGTTTCGGCGCCGTACTTTCAGCCGGTGGTAGATCGTTTCCGAGAAGTCTTCGCCGAAGCCGACATTGAACTGGTGGTTCCGCCGGTCGAGGAGCGGCTGAGCGAGGAAGAGTTGTTGAAGCTGGTCTGCGATGTTGACGGCGCGATTTGCGGCGATGACCAATTCACCGAGCGCGTGCTTGAGGCCGGTCCCCGCCTCAAGGTAATTTCCAAATGGGGCACCGGCGTGGACTCCATCGACCGGCAAGCCGCCGCCCGGCTGAGGATCGCGGTCTGCAATACGCCCAATGCCTTTACCGATCCCGTGGCGGATACAGTGCTGGGTTACATCTTGTGTTTTGCCCGCCAGCTCCCCTGGATGAACCACGACATGCGCCGTAATCTCTGGGTGAAACGGCTCTCCGTTTCCCTGCGCGAATGCACGTTGGGAATCATCGGAGTCGGCAACATCGGGAAGGCGGTCGCGCGGCGGGCGGCCATTTTCGGCATGCGCCTGCTCGGCAACGACATCGTGACCATTCGCTCGGAATGGCTGGCCGAAGTCGGCATGCACACCGTCGGCAAAGAGGAGCTGCTGCGCCAGGCCGATTTCGTGAGCCTGAATTGCGACCTCAATCCCACCAGCTACCACCTGATCTCTAGGCCTGAACTCGGATTGATGAAACCGACAGCCTGTCTAATCAACACCGCGCGAGGTTCGATCATTGACGAGCCAGCGCTCGTCCGTGCGCTCCAGCAAAAACAGATTGCCAACGCTGCGCTGGACGTGTTTGAGAGGGAGCCTCTGCCCGCCGACAGCCCCCTGCGCTCGCTGGAGAACGTCCTGCTGGCGCCCCACAACGCCAACAGCAGTCCCGTGGCTTGGGAACAAATCCACCAGAACACGGTCCGGCAACTGCTGGAGCACCTTTCAGTCTCCCTCTCTAAGTGACCGCTCCCCAATTAGACGTAGGGCCCAAATGGCGGAAATCGAAACCTCGATTGTGATTCGCGCCTTCAACGAGGAGCGCCATCTGCCCAATCTCCTCGACGCGATCCAGCGCCAGGAGTATCGCGACTTCGAGGTAATTGTCGTGGACTCGGGGTCCTACGACGGCACTCCTGAGATTGCCCTGCAGCATGGCGCCCGGCTGGTCCGCATTGCAAGCGGCGATTTCACTTTTGGCTACTCGCTCAATATCGGCATCGGGCGGAGCCGCGGCCGGCTGATTGCCATTGTTTCAGCCCACACCCTTCCGGTGAACTCCTGCTGGCTACAGCAACTGATCGCCCGCTTAGGTGACCCGTCGGTGGCCATGGTCTATGGGCGGCAGTTGGGAACCAACACCTCGAAATTTTCCGAACTTCAGGATTTCGAGCGCACCTTCGGCGACGAGAGACAGGCCGGAGCGCCTTTCAGTTTTTTCGCAAATAATGCCAACTCGGCCATCCGCAAGGACCTGTGGGAGCAGCATCCCTTCGACGAAGTGCTTCCCGGCCTGGAAGACGTTGCCTGGGCCAAGCACTGGCGGGAGCGCCACTTCCAGATCGTGTATGAGCCGCGAGCCGCGATCTTTCACATTCACAACGAATCTTGGCGGCAAGTGCGCCGGCGCTACTACCGCGAGGCGGTCTCGGCCAAGTGGATCGGCATCAAGAGTCCCCGCCAGATTCCGCGTGAAGTGCTGAGTGAAGGGAAGTATCTTGCGTCCGACTTGGTGCGGGCGGTCCGCCAGCGCTGCCTGAGCAACAAGCTGGACGAGATCGTGCGGTTTAGATTTCACAAAACGGTCGGCACCGTGCATGGAATATGGGATGGAGCCGCGATCAGCGATCCCCGGCGCCGCGAAGAGATTTTTTTCGACAAGTGCTACGAGACTGTTGCGGTTCGTGAACCGGGTCGTGCGGCGCCCGAAGAGCTTGAGCACCCGCCCGCCACGAAGCCGTTTTGCGACATGGCAGCCCCGCATGTGCATCGCCCCCAACCCAAAGTGTCGGTTCTGATGTGTGTCTATAATGACGAACAATTTGTCAGCCAAGCCATCGAAAGCGTCCTGGCACAGACCTATCAGGATTTTAACTTTGTCATTGTTGACGACGGCTCAACCGACGGCACGGCCGAGATTCTCGAAGGGTATGCGCGGACAGACCGCAGGATCCGGATTCTTTCGCAAGCCAACACTGGCACCACCGCGGCTGCCAATTTCGGCCTGTCGCAGTGTCGCGGAGTGTACGTCGCCAGGCTGGAT
>JAHFUA010000169.1 GCA_023265315.1 Acidobacteriota bacterium
TGCGCATAAACGTACTTGTGTAATGACGCGGGATCCGAAATGGTACCCTCATCTGGATCCATGGTCAGGAATCGGCCACTTGGCATCCTGTAATAGCGCGCCCTGAGATAAAGCAACCCAGTGCCGCTGTCGAACTGCTCGCCACTGAACAGGAAGGTGTTCGGCGTGGTGCCGGTGCTGGCGATCTGGCTGCCGAAGGCGTCGAACTGGTAAGTGTCGGTCACCGTCCCCGCCGAGTTCGCCAACAAGCGGACGTTCCCATGGCCATCGTACCCGTAAAAGCTCGGCTTCCACGTGCCGCTGATTAACTGGCTCTCGCTGACCCGGCTCACACCGTAAGCGTACATCCCTGTAACAGAGCCGTTGACGATTTCATTGAGTGGGTCACCTGCCGTCCGAGAGTCCGCTCACCCCGAAAACGACTCAGGAAATCGAAGCTTGTAAGCGGCAATCAACCCTGACAAGTCCTCAGGATAGGCAAAGAACTCTCTATCCAGATCCCTAAATTCGTCCGTGCGAGGGAAGTTAGCCCATAGAACAGCCAACCTCTGGCTTCGATCTCCCGGAGGCATCTTATCCGGAAACTTGGAGGCCGCCCGCCTCTAGGAGGGGGCCTCCATCAAATGAATCCGATTGAAATCGTAGATTTGGTAGTAGAGCTAGAGGATGAAGTTAATAACGGTGGATTTCACCAGTTTTTCAACAATTCCTCTGGAGACAACACAGCGGAGACAATCCAAGCTTTAGAAGCAATAGGGGCCACAGTTGTGGCTGAGATTCTCAAAGTGTTTGGAAAGATGGTGGCCAGGGACGGAATCGAACCGCCGACGCCAGCCTTTTCAGGGCTGCGCTCTACCATCTGAGCTACCTGGCCACGTCCCTGAGCCGCGAGCTTTGCAACGCTGCGACTGGCAAATATGGATTATAGCAATCTCCTTCACCCTCTCCAAAACCACGAGTCGCGGGCGGCAGCCGGGCACCTGACCCGGGCGGCACGAGCCAGCGGCGGAAAACGAACTTGAGGTGTTTCCCGCGGCCCATTCGACAGCCTCGCTTCGCTCAGCTGCTCAGGGCTGGCTAAAAGCTGAGCCGCGGGCCGAAATCCCGAGCGCAGCCGGGACCTCAGCGATGGCTGCTGAGGAAAACGAACCTTGCGAGGCAACCGAAGCGGAGCTCACATCGTGCTACACTGCTGGCAATATCGAAGGTCGAGGACTGGCTGATGGCATTTGGAAGATTCTTTTGCTTTACCCTTCTGGTTGTTTCCCTGATTTTCACAATTAATCGGCCAGCGGCGGCGCAGAACGCGCCGGCGCCGACGCAGGTGGCCGGCCCGAGCGCCGGCCAGGCGGTGCAGAATGATGCTGCCCGTCCCGCCGGGACCTCCGGCGCCTTCACCGACCAAACGGCGAAGGAGGCAGCGGTCCCGGCTGAGTCCGGCGCGCCGGCCGCACCAGACTCCGCGGCAGCGCAAATGCGCATCGGTGGCGGCGACCTGGTGAACATCAGCGTTTACGGCGTGCCCGAGCTGACGCAGGATGTCCGCGTCAACAACGGCGGTGATGTTTACCTGCCACTAATCGGGTACGTACAGCTCGGAGGCCTGACCCTCGACCAGGCACAGACCGTCATCGAGAACCGCTTACGCGAAGGCGAATTCGTCAAGAACCCGCACGTTACCGTGTTCCTGAAAGACTATGTGAATCAGTCGGCGACGGTGACCGGCGAGGTGACCCGGCCGGGCATCTACCCCATCCTGGGCACGCGGCGGTTGCTGGAGGTGCTGGCCGCTGCCGGCGGGCTCACCGCGCGGGCAGGAAAAACGGTCACCATCACCCACCGCGACCATCCCGATGAACCGGTGAAGCTCGATCTCCCGGCTGACCTGACAAAATCTCCGAAGGACAACATCGAGATTCTCCCGGGCGATACTCTGGTCGTCAACCGGGCGGGCGTGGTGTATGTGGTCGGCGAAGTCGTGCGCCCCAGCGGCCTGGTCATGGACAACAACGAGAAGATGACTGCCATCCAGGCGATCGCCCTGGCGGGCGGCCCCACGCCGGTCGCGTCCATGAACAACGCGCGCTTGATCCGCACCACCGCCACCGGGCGCGAGGAACTCCAGCTCTCCCTCAAGAAGATGCTCTCTGCCAAACAAGCCGACCTCAATCTCAAGCCCGACGACATCATCGTCGTGCCCGCCAGCTTCGGCAAGAAGGCTGCGAAGCGCAGCGTGGAAAGCGTCCTCTCCGTCACCCAGAGTTTGGCCATCTATCGTCTTCCCTAGTTCTGTTCCAGGGAGCTTCTCCGGGATGGAAGCTCCCTGACGTCTTGCAAGAGGCGCGCGGGATGGCGTTCTATTGGGGAACGAGGAGAACGCCATGAAGATCGTTCCGTTCGCAGTGCTCACGGCGGCGCTGGCCGCAGCCAGCCTGATGTCCGCCCAGGAGCGGCCCACGCTGGCCGCGCCCGCCAACAGTCTTTATGTCGGAGCCGACGGCAAGTACGAGAGTGCTCCCGACACCGTCTTGTTCCAGTTCAACATCTCCGTTCAGGAGGAGCGCACGCAGGCGGCGTACCAGCGCGCCTCTCAGGCCGCAGAACAGGTGCGGCAACTGCTCAAGTCCAACCAGATCGATCCCCAGAGCGCCGAAATCGGCTTTTTCTCCCTGCAACCCGTGTACGACTACCGCACTCCCAAGCGCAAGCTGGTGGGCTATCGCGTGAACACCAGCGTCTCGCTCAAGCTCAAGGATTTTGCCAAGGTCGGGCCCATCGTGGGGCAGTTGTCGGATTTGGACGTGACTGAGAACCAGTCGCTAAGCTACATCCTGGAAAACATCGAGGCCGCGAAAGCGCGCGCTGTCGAGGACGCCTACCGCAAAGCCCGCGAAGAAGCGCTCACCCTGGCGAGGGCCAGCGGCCGCAGCCTGGGAGAACTGTCGTATGCCTCGGTTGACGTGCAGCATATGGGTGGGCCCGTGCCGATGGTCATGATGCGCAGTATGCAGGCCGCGGCAGCCGCTCCCGCACCCACGGCGGAGTTCGCCCCGCAGAAGATCACGGTCACCGCGCACGTCAACGCCTTGTTCCTGCTGAAATGAAGGCTAGCGGCCGGCAAACAGCCGGGAGAGCACGCCGCGAGGCTTAGCGGCGGCAAACGGCAATTCGCGCAGGATGGCCTCGACCTGCGGAGCCGCCAGCGCAGTCACATCCTTACGCAGGCGCACCATCTCCTGAAAGGTCGTGAAACGATCAATGCAGCAGAAGCAGTTGCTCATGTGCTCTTCCGCCAGTTCCCTTTCCCGCCAGCTTATCTGCCCGTTCACCAGATTGTTGAAGGTCTTGAGCGACACGCACTGCTCGGTCTTGGACTGCTCGGCCAGTTCCATCAGCACCCGCGCGAACCGGGGCCCCCAGCACGCGCGATTTTCGCGTCCTGGGGTGGGGGAGGCGGTAAGGGCCTCCGGCACACCCCCGGGGTCCCCAACGAAGCCGGTTTTGCTTCGTTGGGGTGGAGGCCCGGGGACGAGTGCGGCCAGGCGTTCGTCGGCGATCCGCTGGACGGCTTCGGCGGTGGCCGCGGCATTCATCATGATGGCGGCGATGCGTTGGGCGTCATAGCCCTTGATGTACAACCACAGCAGTTCGCGCTCCAGCAGCGAGAGGTCCTGTGTGATGGCGCGTACCTGCTCGAGAGCGATCGCGGGCGCCGGGACACGCTCCTGCTCGCGTCCGTAGGCGAACACCAGGTCGCGGAACGCCATCATGAACTCGCGCTCGTTGGTGAACGTCAGGCCGGAGAACCAGCCTCTGACCGCGGGGTCCCCAGCGCACCCGGGGTCCCCAGCGAAGCCGGTTTTGCTTCGATGGGGTGGGGGCCCGGTGTTGGCGCGTTGGGGTGTCTGGGTGCCCGCCCGCCGGAAGACGGCGACCACGTGCTCGTCGAGCTCGGGAACCAGGGTCGGAAAGTACTGCGCCAGCAGAGTGCGGGCCATACCGGCGAAATCGCGGACGAACTCCACCCACCCCAGGCGTTCGCCCCGGGCACAGTCCTCGGCCATACTGAAGATGGTGCGGATCGCCATCGCCACCCCGGAGCGATTCTAGCAAACCGCCGCCAGTAAGGCGGGGCGTGGGATGCCGGCGGTACAGAATCGAGACAATGTCTTAGCCAAC
>JAHFUA010000090.1 GCA_023265315.1 Acidobacteriota bacterium
GACGCCGCCTTCCACGACATAATCGACGCCTAACTCGCGGCCGATCCGCGCCACATCCTTGTGACTGCCCTTGTAGCGCATGGCCGTGGTGCGGGCAATCACGGCCAGATGCTCGGGCGCCAAGGCCGCAAGCTCGGTGATGATCTCATCCGTCATGGCGTCGCTGAAGTACTCCTGCGCGGCATCGCCGCTCAAGTTGACGAACGGCAGCACCACGAGTTTGGCTCGCCGCGTCCGTGCCGCTTCCGGGGCTGGAGGCAGTTCGGAAACACTTGCCAGGAAGCGGTAGCCGCGCTTGGGGAGGGTCTCGATAAAGCGCGGATGATCGGCCGAATCGCCTAGCGCCTCCCGCAATCGGGCGATCGCAGTGTTCAGGTTATTGTCGAAATAGACAAATACTTCTTCCCGCCACAGTCGCCGTTGCAGCGCCTCCCGTGTGACGACTTGTCCGGGATGTTCGAGCAGCGAGGACAGCACTTGGAAAGATTTATCACGGAGGCTGATCCTCAGGCCGCGTTTGTAGAGCTGGCCTGAGGTCAGATCGACTTCGAAGCAGTCGAAGCGGACGATGTTGGCCATGTCCGGCTCCTGCGGTGGTTGTCGAGGGAAGGCTACACCCAACCTATGTAGGGGTCAATCGCCAACCCCGTTGTCTTCACAGGGTTGCGCGGTAGGCAAAATTCAAGGGCGAATCAAGCCGCCGTCTATTGGCCTGCGCTCGTCCCCCGACGATGATGTTGGCCGGAGGTGTCATCATGCGCACCAAGATCACAGTTGTTGCGATGGCGTGCCTGCTGGTCTGCTGGTGCGTCGCTGTTCCGGCGGCGTACGCGAAGGAAAAGTGCAGCTTGCAGACCTTTGCAGGCACTTATGTGTTCTATGACAAAGGCTCCAGTTTGATTCTTAACCCGTCTCAGCAGCCGTTTCCGCTGCATTGGGCTGGGGCTAGCGCGCCTTTTCTCGCCCTCGGTGAAGCCACGTTCACGCCCGACGGGGTCGCCGATGGCTTGTACTGGATGTACATCGGAGCGCTAAACGTGGGTTTTGACCCGATTCCGGTGCACGTCACGGTCACCGAGATGAACGAAGACTGTACCGGCAAGATGCAGTACTCGGTAACTGTGCCTGGCATCCTGTCGGCGGCTGTAGAGGAACGTTTCATCCTGTTTGACAACGGTCGTGAGTTCCGTTCCGTTCCCACTTCCATTGTGAACGGTATCCCCACTCTGGCGTGGATCGGTACTGGGCGCCGCATCAGCAAGCCTGGCGAGCAAGTCCACTCCTGCGGACCGCAAACCGCTCACGGGACCTACGTGCTTAGTGCTGAAAACATCATTGCGGTTGCCCCGACCACGGCCCTTGCCGACACACTGTTTATACGAGAAGACGTTTCCCTGACCGGCGACTATACAGGGACGCTGTACGAGAAGATCGGGCCGGTGTCCGTCGAAACACCGGCTTTGGGAACGTTCACCGTCAACCCCGATTGCTCGTTTACCAGTACCCTCAAGGTCCCCGAGTTCTTTTCCGACACGATTGTCGTAAAGGGTGTCTTCTTCAACGAAGGCAAGGAGTACTACGCGCTCGCGCTCGGCACCCCTGGCCTGCCGCCAGAGCAACAGGGGATAAAATATTCCTTCGGCTACGGCAAACGCATCAGCGGAAACCATCACGAGGAATCGGATCGATTCGAAGACAGAAAATAACCCCCTTTCGGAGCGGTCGCCGCGGCGACCGGGCGGGGCCGCCGCGCGCTCCGACGTCGGCCGACACTAGCAGAGGCAGGCCTGAAAGCGAGGGAGCGGGACACTCCCCGCTCTCCTCGTTCTGAGGATGTCCTAGTCTCCCTGAATCGAGGTTTCGTTACTAGAAGCTCTAAGTCTCACGCGGCCCGCTGGGCAAGGGTATGGCCGCCGATGTCATCGCCGGCAGGCGCATCTCCACCAGCAGCCCGCCGCCGGGAGCGTTGGAGGCCTGGATGGTCCCGCCGTGCAATCGGACGGCCCGTTCGGTGATGGCCAGGCCCAGGCCGCTGCCGCCGGTCTGGCGCTCGCGAGCGTTGGCCATGCGGTAAAAGGGCCGGAAGACGTTGCCTAGTTCCGATTCCGGCAGGCCGGGTCCGTGGTCGCGCACGCGGATGGCGGCCCACTTGGTGCCGTCCGCCCCCACACAAGCCAGGTCGATCTCGACCTGGGTCCCTTCGGCGGTATAGCGCACGGCGTTGCGGACCACGTTCTCGACCGCGCTGCGCAGCAGGTCGGGGCTGCCGACAGTGGTGCAGTCATCTGCGGCCTTGACCTGCACGCTGCAATGGCGGCTCTCGGCTTCAAACTCGGCGTCTTCGGCAACTTCGCGCACCAGTTCGGAAAGTGAGATGGGCTCCTGCTCGGGCGGAGCTCCGGCGCCCTCCAGGCGGGCCAGGGTGAGCAGGCGTCCGATCAGCTCGTTGAGCCGTTCGGCCTCGCGCTCGATGCGGTCGAGCTGAGGAGCGGCGTCGGCGCCGGCGTGCTGCCGCGCCAGCCCCAGCGCCACGTTCAGCCGCGCCAGGGGCGAACGCAGCTCGTGGGAGATGTCGCGGATGAGCTGGCGCTCGGAATCCAGCAGGATCTCGATGCGGTCGGCCATCTGGTTGAAGTCGCGGACCAACTGGCCGAGCTCGTCGCGGCGCTTCTCCATCGACCCGCCGGCGCGCGCCCCGAGGTTGCCGGCGGCGAGTTCGCGCGCGGCCGCGCGCAGCCGCAGGATGGGCCCGGTGAGATAACGCGTCAGCAAGTAGCAGATGACGCCGGAGATGAGGATGGCCAGAATCCAGCGCAGCACCTGGGTAAACGTAGTGGCGCGAAAAGCGAAGAACGGCCCCGCCCGCGGCATTTCCGTCAGCAGCACGTAATGGCGGCCGGAAGGGCCGGTGCCGAGCTGCGCGTTATAGGCCACTCGGGGTTTGATCTCGAATTCGGGGTGGCCGGTCTGGACCACATGCGCCGCGACCCGGCCCCCTTCCGCGGAAGGTTTGCCGAAGATGGGCTGCCCGTGATCGTCCAGCAGCGCCGTCTGCATGCGGCCGATCCGGTTCAAGCGCTGGAGATATTTGGCAGCCGCTTCCGGTCCCTGGCGCTCCACGATCTCGGCGACGTTCTGCGCATGGGTGGCCAGGGCTTCAGTCATGAGCGCCTGCCAGCGCGTGAAGACGATCTCCGGCTGCAAGCTCCAGGTAACCACGATGGCCACGGCGATGAGCAGCACCGTGATCCAGAACCAGAGGAAGATCTTGAGGAAGAGGCTGCGCATCGCTCAGTCCTCCGCCTCACTGGAGCGGGCGTAGATATACCCGATGCCGCGCACGGTCTTGATGCGCTCGCCGTCGCCCGCCGCGGCCGGCCCCAGCTTTTTGCGCAGCTTGCTGACGTGCATGTCGATGCTGCGGTCGTAGGCCGTGAAGCGGCGGCCCAGGACGGTCTGCGCCAGGTACTCGCGGGTGACCACCTGGCCGGCCGAGCGCATCAGGGCCTCGAGCAGGGAGAACTCGACGGCGGTCAGCTCCAGCGGCGCGCCATCGCGGGTGACGGTGCGCGCGCCGGGATCAAGCTCCACGTCTCTCACCGTGACCGCCGCCGCGGTTGAGGCCGGGGCCGCCTGCGAGCGGCGCAGGATGGCGCGGACCCGCGCCAAAAGCTCGCGGGGGTTGAAGGGCTTGGCCAGATAATCGTCGGCGCCGATCTCCAGGCCGACGATGCGGTCCACGTCCTCGCCGCGGGCGGTCAGGATCAGGACCGGCGTCCGCGACTCGCCGCGCAGGCGGCGCAGCACATCCAGGCCGGTCATGCCGGGCAGCATGAGGTCCAGCACCACCAGGGCGTGTTCGCCGGAGAGGGCGCGTTCCAGGCCTTTGTCGCCGTTATGCGCGGCTTCGACCTCGAACCCTTCGCGGGTCAGGTACTCCCCCACCAGCTCGCAGAGCTCGACATCGTCGTCAATGATCAGAATCTTGGCCATGAATTGTGGAGGCAGCGGACAGGAAGCAGTAAGCAGGAAAATCACCTACTCCTGAATCCTGCTTCCTGCTTCCTTCATTTTGTAGCACTAATCAGGACAATGCACCGATAAAGATGTGTCAAGAGCTGCGTGGCCGCATTGACAAAACTTTACATGCGAGTGACGAACACTTTACCGCTCGCATACGTACCCTGTGTTAGCAGTATTAGATCAACAGGTGCACCAATGCACCGAGGGAGTCAATCAGATGAAGGCAAGATATCTCGCGATCGCGCTGGCGCTGGTGGTGGCGGCGGGAGCGCTGACGGCCGTCTGGGCCCACACCCGCGCGGGCGGCGCGCATGGAATGATGTTCGGGCATCGCATGGGATGGATCGCCCGCAAGCTCGACCTGAGCGACCCCCAGAAAACGCAGATCCAGGCGATGATCCAGGCGGAGCGTCCGAATTTCCAGCCGCTGGTAAAGCAGTTGGCTGCCAATCATCAGCAGATGCTGGTGGCCACGCGCGGCGGCAGCTTTGACGAGGCGCAGGTGCGTACCCTGGCCAACCAGCAGGCGCAGACCCTGGCCGAGCTGATGGTCCTCCGCGAGCGCGTGATCGCCAAAGCGTACAACACGGTGCTCACGCCCGACCAGAAGACCAAGGCGGACACGCTGCGCCAGCACATGCTCGACCGCATGAGCCAGAGATTCCAGGAGCAAACCAGCCCGCCAACCACAACCACCAACCAGTAGGGCCGCAAGGGCGGGCGCATTCACACCTGGGACCAAGCGCCCGCCTTCCTCCTTTCAGCATTCAGCATTCAGCCATTCCCACTCAAGGTGTCATCCTTCGCGAGGCGCAGCCGAGCGGAGGATCTAACGGGGATGTCTCCGCCAACATGCCGGTAGCGCAGGCCACCTCGTCAGATTCTCCTGCTCGCTCCGGCTCGCGGAAGAACACGAGGAGGTGGCGGCCACGGATTGAGCAAAACACCGTACCTTTCGCCCTTACAAATCTTTACCCCGGCTTGACGGTCTCTTTACGCCTGGCTGTCGGCCCCGGGGTTCGAATCAAGTAGAGGCGACGAGACCATGAAGATCCTGAAGAGCAAATGGATGATCGCGGCGGGTGTGATGCTGGCGGCGGCGGTGTTTGCGGCCTTCACGCTGGGTCGTGGCAGCCAGCAGCAGTTCTTCACCTCAAAGGTGGAGCTGGGCAGCATCCACGACACCGTGCAGGCGACCGGGACGATCAACGCGGTGACCTCGGTGCAGGTGGGTTCCCAGGTGTCGGGAACGATCTCCAAGCTTTATGCCGACTTCAACTCGAAAGTAAAGAAGGGGCAGGTGATCGCGCAGATCGAGCCGTCGCTGTTCCAGGGCGCGGTGCTGCAGGCGCAGGCAGACCTGCAAAATGCACTGGCGACCGAAGCCGCCTCCAAGGCTGAACTGCTGAAGGCGCAGGCTGCGGCAGCACAGGCAACGGCGGACTACCAGCGGAACCTGGCGCTCGCCAAAGAAGGCATCATCAGCGCGCAGGCGCTGGACGTCTCCAAGGCGGCTTCAGACAGCGACGTGGCCGCCGTGCAGTCGGCGCAAGCACAGGTCAAGCAAGCCACGGCCCAGGTGGCTATGAAGAGAGCTGCGCTGACGGTGGCGCAGACCAACCTCGACCACACCATCATCCGCTCTCCCATCGACGGCACGGTGGTAGCGCGCAGCGTGGACGTGGGCCAGACGGTGGCGGCGTCGCTGCAGGCGCCGACGCTGTTCACCATCGCGCAGGACCTGACCCGTATGCAGGTGGACGTCAGCACCGACGAGTCCGACGTGGGCTCCATCAAAGTCGGGCAGCGCGTCACCTTCCAGGTGGACGCATTCCCCAAGCAGATGTTCCAGGGGACGGTCAAGCAGGTGCGCATGAATCCGACGACGGTGCAGAACGTGGTCACCTACGACACGGTGGTGGCTTTCGACAACCCTGAGATGAAGCTGTTCCCGGGCATGACCGCCTACGTGACCGTCCCGGTGGCCGATGCCACGAATGTAACCAAGGTGGCCAACGCGGCGCTGCGCTTCAAGCCGGACATGAAGCCGGACGCCATGCAGGCGCTCTATCAGAAGTACGGCACTGATCTGGGCGCGGGCGGTAGCGGCCTCTCGCAGAAGGCCGGCGCGGCCCCGCAAGCAGATCTGGCGGTGCTGTGGAAGGTGAAAGCGGACAAGTCGCTGGAGCCGGTCGAGGTCCGCACCGGGATCACCGACCATACCTACACCGCAGTGGCGCAGGTGGTGAAAGGCGATCTGAAGCCGGGAGATCAGTTGGCAACGGGTACAACCACTTCGAACAGCATGCAGAAGCCGAGCAGCGCCCCGGGCATGGGCGGCACGCCGCGCATGGGCGGACGGTAAACGGGAGAGCAAGGGAGATCGTATGGCAACGCTGCTTCAACCCGCCCTGAGAACGGCGAGCGCGGCGGAGGTCCAGCCGGTGATCCGAGTGGAAGACGTGCACAAGTACTACGACTTGGGCGAGACCAAGGTGCACGCCCTTCGCGGAGTCAATCTGGAGATCGCGCCCGGGGAGTTCGTGGCCATCATGGGAGCGAGCGGCAGCGGCAAGTCCACTTTCATGAACCTGCTGGGCTGCCTGGACACGCCCTCGAGCGGCCACTATTACCTCGAAGGCGTAGATGTAGCGCAACTAGGGAAGAAGGAGCTGGCGTCGATCCGCAACCGCAAGCTCGGGTTCGTATTCCAGGGCTTCAACCTGCTGGCGCGCACCACGGCGCTGGAGAATGTTGAACTGCCCACGCTCTACGCCCGCCTGCCCAAAGAAGAGCGGCTGGAACGGGCCAAGCGGGCGCTGGAGATGGTGGGGCTGGGCGAACGCATGGAGCACTTCCCTTCCCAGCTCTCCGGCGGACAACAGCAGCGAGTGGCCATCGCGCGGGCGCTGGTGAACCGGCCGTCGATCCTGCTGGCAGACGAACCGACGGGGAACCTCGACAGCCGGACGTCGGTGGAAATCATGCAGATCTTCCAGGACCTCAACGACCAGGGGCTGACGGTGGTGCTGGTGACGCACGAGGCGGACATCGCGCATTACGCCCGGCGGAGCATCGTGTTCCGCGACGGCAAAATACGCCGCGATGAGCCGGTAATGAATCGCCCGGAAGCGGCGGAAGTGTTGAGAACGCTGCCAACTTTGGAGGATTGAACAATCGGGTCATCGGGTGATTGAACGGAAGCGGTAAGGGCGGTTTGTATGGATTTCACCTCGATTTTGCGGATTGCGTTGCGGGCTCTGGCGCGCAACAAGATGCGGTCAATCCTCACCATGCTGGGCATCATCATCGGCGTGGGCGCGGTGATCGCCACTGTGGGCGTGGGCCAGGGCGCGCAGCAGCAGGTGCAGAACAACATCGCCTCTATGGGAACGAACCTGGTGTTTGTCAGCGCCGGCTCGGTGAACCGCGGCGGGCTGCGCCTGGGCGGCGGCGCCACCAAGACGCTGACCTACGACGACATGAAGGCCATCGTGCAGGAATCGCCGGCCGTAGCCAGCGCGGCCCCGGGCAGCAGCGCCTCCGCGCAGGTGGTATTCGACAACAACAACTGGTACACGCGGGTGAATGGCACCGAGCCGCAATATTTCGACATCCGGAGCTGGCCGATGGCCAGCGGCACATCGTTCACCGGAGACGACGTGCGCACCGCGGCCGACGTGGCCGTGCTGGGCGAGACCGTCCGCCAGAACCTGTTCGGCTCCGCCGATCCGGCCGGCCAGACTATCCGCATCGGCAACCTGCCGTTCCAGGTGGTAGGCGTGCTGGCGGCGAAGGGACAGTCCGGCATGGGCGCCGACCAGGACGACGCCATCTACGTGCCCATCACCACGCTGCAGAAGAAAATCACCGGCCAGCCCTGGCTGCAGTACATCGTGGTCTCGGCGGTCTCGCAGCAGGCCAGCTACGCCGCCCAGGAGCAGATCACGGCGCTGCTGCGCGACCGGCACCGCATCCGTCCCGGCCAGGACGACGACTTCCAGGTGCGCAACCTGGCGGACGTGGCGCAACTGGCCGACCAGTCTTCGCGCATCATGACCCTGCTGCTGGCCTCGATCGCCAGCGTGTCGCTGATCGTGGGCGGCATTGGGATCATGAACATCATGCTGGTGTCGGTGACCGAGCGCACGCGCGAGATCGGCATCCGCGTCGCCATCGGGGCCCAGGAAGCCGACGTGCTGAAACAGTTCCTCAGCGAAGCAGTAGTGATGAGCGTGATCGGGGGCGCTATCGGCATCCTGGTGGGGGCGGGATCGTCCCTGGGCATCAGCCACCTCCTGCACTGGCCGATCTCCATCTCG
The DNA here is from genome assembly GCA_023265315.1 of Acidobacteriota bacterium. Taxonomy (GTDB): domain Bacteria; phylum Acidobacteriota; class Terriglobia; order Terriglobales; family Acidobacteriaceae; genus JAHFUA01. The sequence goes on from JAHFUA010000090.1 coordinate 8,346, forward strand.
CCCTTGGCGGTGGTGGCCGCGGCAGTGTTCTCCACCATGGTGGGCATCTTCTTCGGGTATTATCCCGCGCGCAAAGCGGCGCAACTGGACCCCATCGAAGCCCTGCGCTTCGAATGATCCGAGCCCAGCTCGAATCCAGTTAAGAAACCTGGTCTCGTTAGCGGCTTGCGCAGGGGCACGGTGGTAGCTGTATCCGGGAAGCTGAAGCCCTCCCGCGCTCAGTGCCTCGACTCCACAACCATCTACCTGCCGCTGTTTTCAGCCAGTGCGGGTCCTGTGCGGATGCTCGCGTAAAGAACCGGCATCACCACCAAGGTGATGAACATGGAGACCGTCAGCCCGCCTATGACGGCAATGGCAAGCGGCCGCTGCAGTTCGGCGCCCGATCCGATTCCCAGCGCCAGCGGCAGCAGTCCGAAGAGCGTGCAGAGGGTCGTCATGAGGATCGGCCGCAGGCGAATCCGGCCAGCTTCGATGAGCGCCTGGCGCACCGACAAACGGCCGTGCAGGCGCTCGAAGTATTCGAACAGAATGATGCCATTCTTGACCACCAGGCCGACCATGAGGATCACCCCCATGAACGAAGACACGTTGAGCGGGGTTCCCGTGATCCACAGAAGGAAGAACACACCCACGAGCGACATCGGCGCAGCAGAGATAATGACGAGCGCAGGAAGGAATGCGCGGAACTGTATGACCAGCACGGTAAAGACGGCTCCTAGCGCCAGCCCCAGCACGAACAGCAGGTCTCGGAAGGAACTTTGCTGGCTCTCGTATTGTCCACCGATCTCGTAGGTGTAGCCGACCGGCAGTTTGCCCGCTTCCATCACTTTCTTGACGTCCGCGATCGCGCTTCCCAAGTCCCGGTTCTGCAGCCGCGCGGTCAGCACGATCATGAGGCGCTGATTCTCGCGCAAGAGCTGGTTCTGCCCCCGCTCCGCCGTGATCGTCGCCAAAGACTCCAGGGGAACGATCTGCTTGTTGGCGGCCACGATCGGGAACTGGCGTATTGATTGTTCGTTGTATCGAAAGGCGTCCGGGTAGCGGATACGGATGGGAATGAGCCGATCGGAGCGGCGGAGGCTGGTGGCCGCGCCTCCCAGCAGTCCATCGCGCATCTGCTGGGCTACCTGGTCGACCGTGAGCCCGACGTGCGCGGTGGCCGCGGGATCGATGTTGATCAGCAGCTCAGGGTTGCCGCGCTGCGGCCCCTTGAAGTCGACAATGCCCGGGAGCTTTTCTATCTTCGGACCGATCTCATCGGCCATGGCGATGAGCTGATTGAGGTTGTCGCCAAAGATCTTCACCTCGACTGGTTCGGGCGACCCCTCCAGATCCCCCAGCATATCCTGCAGGATTTGAACGAATTCGATATCGACGCCGGAGATGTGACGGGTGATATCGGAGCGCAGGCCGTCGATGATCGCTTCCACGTCCCGCTTGCGTTGCGACCGCGGTTTCAGCTTGACGAGGATGTCGCCCTTGTTCTGCTCGGTCACGAACATCCCCAGTTCGGCGCCGGTTCTGCGGGAGTACGCCGACGCTTCCGGGATCCGCGCCACTTTGCTTTCCATCTGCTTCACGATGGAATCGCTTTCGGCCAGAGAGGTTCCGGAAGGGGTCAGGTAGTCGAGGACGAATCCGCCTTCATCCATCTCCGGGAGAAAACCCGTGCCCACCCGGAAATAGGCGAGCACAGCGAGCGCAAGTACGGCAACCCCGATCACGCCGACGGTGCGCTTGTGGCCGAGAGCCCAGCCGATTCCTCTCGCGTAGGCCCGGTTCACCGGCTCAATGAAGCGCGTCGACGACTCACGAAAACGCGATCGTGCCAGCAGATACTCGGAGAGCAGCGGGATCAGCGTGAGCGCATAGACCAGCGAGAGCAGCACGGAGGCGGCGAGCGCCTGGGAAAGCGCCTGGAAGAAATCGCCGACCACGCCCTTCAGCAATCCCAGGGGCAGGAATACGACCACGGTGGTGAGTGTCGATCCGATGACGGGACCGATGAGTTCGCCGGTTCCCTTTTCCGCTGCCGCCGCCACCTGCTCGCCCGCGCCCAGATGGCGATAGATGTTCTCGACGATGACGACCGCGTCGTCTATCACCAGGCCGATGGCGATGGCCAGCCCGCCCAGCGACATCAGGTTCAGGGTGCCGCCAAAAATCTTGATGAAAAAAAATGTGGCAATCACCGTCAGCGGCAGCGTGGTAGCGGCCACCAGCGTGATGCGGCCGTTGCGCAGGAAAATATACAGAATGACAACCGCAAGAAATCCGCCGATGAGGATCGCGTCCCGCACGCTGCCCATCGCCTCCTGCACGAACTCCGCCAGGTCATACACGATGGAGAGGTGCAGCGTCGCGGGGATCAGGTTTTTGGCATTGAAGGCCACCTCCTTCACCTGGCTGGCGACCGCCGTGATGTTCCCGCCGATCTGGCGGGTGACGTTGATAACCGCTGCCGGCCGCCCATTGCCGGTAACGATGATCCTGCGATCGGCGACTCCTTCCCGGATGATGGCGATGTCGCGCAGCCGAACCGGGTCCTGCGGATCAGGGCCGACCACCGTGTTGCCTACGTCATTCACGGACTTGAATTGCGAGTTGGTCAGCAGCAGAAACTGCTGATAATTCTTATCCAGCCATCCCACGCTGGTCACACCGTTGGTCGCTCTCAGGCGGTCGGATATGTCGGGAAGGCTGATGCGGTGGGCGAGCGCCTTTTGCGGATCGAGGATCACCGACACCTCACGCGTGTCCGTGGCATCCACTTCCACACGGGCCACACCGGGAACCCGGCTGAAAGCGGGGCGGAGGTTGTAAACGGCGTAGTCGCGGAGGTCCGCGTCCGGGACGTTGCCATTCAGCACCAGGCTGAGGATGGGCCAGACCGTGGGCGTCAGGCGCTCGACCTGGACTTCCGTATCGGCGGGGAGGGAAGCCCGCGCTTCATTGACCCTTGCCTGGACGAGTTGCAGCGCCTGCTGCATGTCCATGGTGTCGCTGAAGAAGACGGAAATCTCCGCGGCCCCGCGAATGGTTCGCGAGCGTACCCGCCGCACGCCGAGCACGGTGCTCACCTGGACTTCGATCGGCCGGGTGACGCTGAGCAGCATGGTATCGGGCGCCAGATCGCCGGCATGCGCCAGCACCACGATGCGGGGAAAATTCAGCTCCGGGTAGATGTTGCTGGGCAACTGAAATAACGAAACCAGCCCGGCCACGGTGAGCGCCCCGACGAGAAGGAAGACCGCCCGGCTGTTGCGCCGGCAGAAGCGCACCAGTTTCATGGCCTCACCCGCACTTTAGACCTCTCGGGCAGTCCGTAGCCGCCGCTGAGGACGACCACTTCGCCCTCCTGAACCCCTTCCAGAACTTCGACCTTGTCGCTGGACTGCGCGCCCAGCTTCACCGCCACCGCCTCGGCCTGGTCGCCGGTCACCCTGTACACGTGTGGTTCGCCGCTTTCGCCGGGATAGATCGCCTGTCGCGGCAGGAGCAGCCTGTCCGCCGCTGCCTTCAAAGGCAAATTCACGCTGAGGAACATGCCGAGCTTCAGCAGGTGCTGCGGATTGTCGATGCGGATGCGGACCGCGCCATTGTTGGTCGCGGGATCCACGGCGGGAAGCACCGCCACGACACGAGCAGAGAACTTGGCGCCGGGCACATTCGGCGTCTCAAACGCAAACACATCGTTGGTGCGAATCTGGTTCAAACGCGAACCCGGCACGCTGGCCAGCAGTTCGAGGACGCCGATGTTGGCGACTTCCACCACCGGCTGGGCGCCGTTCCCGTCCACCTGGTCGCCGACTCCCAGGAATCGCCGCACCACCGTTCCCGCGAATGGAGCGCGGAGCGTCGCCCTTCCCAATTGGGCCCGAGCTGCCGACAGGACGGCTTCGGATTGGTTCAGGGTCGCCTGAGTGACGGCCAATTGCGTCCTGGAATCCTCGGCTTCCTTGCGGGAGGCGATCCCGCGCTCCAGCAGCCGCTGGTTCCGCTCTGCCGTCAGGCGCGCATTTTCCACGTTGGCGCGGGCCTGGGCGACGGCGGCTTCGGCCTGGCGCACGCGGTCACGCAGCGGTCCGCTCTCCAGCTGCACCAAGTCCTGCCTGGGTGAAACTCGGTCGCCTTCGATGACAAAAACGCGCTCAATGCGTCCGCTGACCAGCGCTGCGACCTTGGCGTCCTGATTGGGCAAGGTCACGAGATTGCCGCTTACCAGCAGGTCTTGCGACAGCATCCCCTTTTCGACCCGGGTGACCGTGACTTCAGCTTCAGCCGCCCCGCCCCTGGGCTCACCCGAGCTCTGCCGGCCGCAACTACACAGGACAATGATGCTGCACGCCCCTGCCAGCAGGGCAAACCGGCGGCAAAATGGGCTAATCGAGCGGTTCACCCACGACCTCCTCCAAAGCAGCGAATGCGCTTTGCGTGGCGAACAGACTGTCGAGATAAGCCTTACGCATGTCCGACAGCCTTCGTTGCGCATCGATGACCACCAGCAGGTTGCTCTTGCCTTCGCGGTAGCTTTCGGTCGCCATCTCTTCCAGCCGGACGGTCTGCGGGATGACAATCTCTGAGTACTGCTCGGACTGCGCCCGCTTCGCCCGGTAATCGAAGAACGCCGCTGCGACCCTGGCCGATGCCGTCGTGCGTTGAGCATCGAGCGACAGGCGCAGGAACTCGAGTTTCGCGGACGATTGCGCCACTTCGCCTTGTCCGTGGTAGAAGATCGGTATCGTCATTCCGATCTGTCCGCGTGGTCCCACCTGGAAATCCGGCGGCGAATTCAGGTCCGTTCCCAACTGAATATCAAGGTTGGGGACGCGTTGCGCCTTGGCCAGCCCCAGGCGCCGCTGCGCGAGCTGCATCTCCTGGGCAGCGCGCTGCAGTTCGGAATTGGATTGCAGCGCGGTTTGCGTCACGGCCTCCAAGGTCACTGGCTTGGGCAAATCCTCAATACGGCCGTCCACATCAGGCGCGCGGTCGAGCGGCAGATTCAGCAATGCCGCAAGCTGCGCGTCGGCCGATCTTTCGGACGCGCGCGCCAGCTCATAATCCGCTTTGACGCGCGCCAGCTCTACGTCTGCCTGGATGACTTCCAACTGGGCCACATCGCCGGCCTGGTAGCGCTGCTCGACACTGTCCCGGAGTTGCTGCGCCAGATCGAGTGTGAGTTCCGCCTGCCGGGTCTGAGCCCGGGTCAGCAGCACACGGAAGAATGCTTCGCGCGTACGGCGCCGAATCTGCCGCGCCAGGATACGGATGTCGAGGTCTGTGGATTTCTGCTCTTCTCGCGCCACGGCGATCCTGGCTCCCCGCTTTCCTCCAAGTTCGATCGGCTGGTCCCATACAACGCTCTCGTGAGGAAGGTCGCGGAGGGCCGAAAAAATTATCGTCGGATTGGGAATCTGCCTTGCTGTTTGCAAGCCGGCCAGTGCTATCGCGCGTTGCTGCCGGGCGGCGCGCAATTCGAGGTTGTCAGTCTCGGCCCGCTGCAGAGCACTCCGAAGATCCAGACCGGCCTGCGCAAGCACACCCCCCGAGATGGTGAGGATCAAAGCGGCCACCGCTAGCGTGCGTGGAGCGCGCATGTTGAAGCTAAGAAGCTAACCTAAACGGCACCCCCGCGCAAACTTGAGCCGCTTGGCGAAATCCCGAGCGCAGAGAGGGATCTCGCCGTGTTTATCGGTGGGTCTGGTGAGGTGGTGGGCGCTGCAGGATTCGAACTTGAGCCGCTTAGCCGGCGTGAGCGAGTCCGGGGCCCCCGGCACGCGAGCCTTTCCGCGTGACGGGGTGGATGAGCGGGAGCCGGCTGGCGAAATCCCGAGCGCAGCGAGGGACCTCCCTCACATCGGATTTGGATGTTGGGATGGTGGGCGCTGTAGGATTCGAACCTACGACTTCCACCGTGTGAAGATGGCACTCTACCGCTGAGTTAAGCGCCCGGCCCTTGCGGGACAATCACTTAGGATATTAGCAGCCAGCCGCGTGGGAACGCAAAGGAACAGGCTGTTCCCGCGAAGGAACACCTGGCCGAATCATCCCGACTCACTTCCTCGGCGCCTCACGCTGCGCTGGCGTGACGAACACAACCGTCCAGATGGGGGAGTGCCGCTATGCCGACCCAAGCTACCGTGATGAGAACGCGCATACGATTCGCCGCCTTGCGATGATCCGACCATTTGACCCACTGTCCAGTGGATGACCAAAGGGCAGGCACTAAAGCACGAGCTCCTATCGACTTTGTGCTTTCCGTTTCCTTCGCGCGTGGAATATTCTGAACCCACATCAACAACGAAACGTCATCATGAAACCGGCTCCCGTCCAAAAACGCCGCATTCGCGTTGCTGTGCTGGAAAGGGATCCACTGCGCTCCGTCGGCTTCCGCGCGCTGTTCGAGACGGAAAATGACCTGGACATCCTGACTTCCAGCATCCCCGAACTGGGGTCGCTGGGCAGCGTGGACCTGGTACTGCTGGGCAGCCGCGACGGCCAGAACCTGTTCGACACCATGGCCGGCCTGAAGGCCGCGCGCCCCGACCTGAAGATCATCGTGACCGGCTCCGACGCCGATGGCGAGACCATCCTGAAAGCCCTGGCCGCCGGCGCTAAAGGTTACGTGGAT
>JAHFUA010000091.1 GCA_023265315.1 Acidobacteriota bacterium
ATCAGGAAACCGCGGCCTCCACCGGCCGCTTACGCAGGAAGCCCAGCACCTACCGCGCCAGAGCCGTCTTGTCAGCCTCCGATTTCATCACAGTGCTGGTATAGCGCACGGCGATGCCCTCGACTGGTGTGCCGAGCGCTGAATCCCGCTCGTCGGCGACCAGCAGGTCGAGGAAGTCGGCGTAGCAGCGGACCACGCCGGCGATCGAGACCGCCAGACCTTGCGTCTGCATCAGTTCACCAGCGGGGCCGGAGACCGCCGCGCCTCCGATGATCGGGCTGATGGCCGCTACCGGCGCCATGGTTTCCTTGAGCGCCTGGCGGATGCCCGGCACCGCCAGGATCGGTCCAGTGCTGGTGATGGGATTGCTGGGCGCGATCACGACTATCTCTGCGTGTGCGATCGCCTGCAGCACGCCCGGCGCCGCCTGGGCCCGCTCTGCGCCCTCAAAGCGCACCCCGCGCGCCGCCACCTGGTAGCGCTCGCGCACGAAGTATTCCTGGAAGCTCAGCTCGCCATCGGCCGTGAGCACCCGAGTCTCGACGCGGTCATCGGTCATCGGCAGGATGCGCGTCTCGATGCCGAAACCGCGCGCGATCTGCGATGTCGCTTCACTGAGCGTCTTGTTCTCGGAAAGCAGCTCTGTGCGCCGCAGATGTGTCGCGAGATCGCGATCGCCGAGTTGGAACCAAGCCGGCGCGCCCATCCGGCACATGGCTTCCAGGCAATGGAAGGTGTCGGCCTCGACGCCCCACCCGCGCTCCCGGCTCAGGATGCCGGCCAGCGCATAGGTGATCGAGTCGAGGTCGGGGGAAACGTGCAGCCCCCACCAGGTGAGGTCGTCTCCGGTGTTGACGATCACCGTCAGCTCGCGCGCGGGTACCAGCGCGGCCAGCCCTTGGACGAACTTGGCGCCGCCCGTTCCGCCCGTGAGCACGACGATCATGCGGCCCTCGCCAGTCCGTGCTCGTCGGCTACCGCGCGCAATCTTTCCGGCATGAAGCCGGGCCGCGCCGCGACTCTGGCGACAAATTCCGGATACACGCACAGCCGATGTTTCAACTGCTGCCCCGCGGCCTGGGTGCGGCGCTCGAGTTCGGCCAAGTGCGGCCACGGCGCTTCCGGGTTGATAAAGTCAGGCGTGAGCGGTGACACCCCGCCCCAGTCGTTAATGCCGGCCGAGAGCAGCACGTCATAGCCGGGCGACGACAGGTTCGGCGGCGCCTGGATGTTCATCTTACCCAGCACCAGCCGCGCCACCGCCACCGTCCGCAGCATCTCGCCGCGCGAGGGCTCGGGCCACGACGCCATGGGGATCGCCGGCTTAACCCGGAAGTTCTGCACGATCACCTCCTGGATGTGGCGGTAGCGGCGATCGAGTTCGCGGATGGCGAGCAGCGTGTCCACGCGGTCTTCCGGCGTCTCGCCGATGCCGACCAGCAACCCGGTGGTGAATGGGATCCCCTGCTTGCCCGCCTCTTCGATGGTCCGCAATCGCCGTGCGGGCGCCTTGTCGGGTGCGCGGTTGTGCGCCGCCCCGGGGTGCAGCAGGGCCCGGCTGGTCGTCTCCAGCATCAGCCCCAGGCTCGGGCACACCGCGCCCAGCCGCCGCACCCATCCCGCGCTCATCAGGCCGGGATTGGCGTGGGGCAACAGCGATGTCTCGCGCAACACCAGCTCGCACATCGCTTCCAGATAGTGCAGCGTGGATTTGTATCCCAGCCGGCGCAGGATGGCGCGCATCTCGGGAAATTCCAGTTCCGGCTTGTCACCCAAACTGAACAGGGCCTCGCGACAGCCCAGCTTCTCGCCCGCCGTGGCCACCGCTAGCACTTCCTCTGCTGTCATGGTGTGCGCGCCCGCGTCCGCGGGATCGCGGCGGAAGATGCAGTAGCCGCAGTAATCGCGGCACAGGTTCGTCAGCGGCAGAAAGACTTTGCGCGAATAGGTGATCAACCCGGGATGGAAACGCTCTTTCACTGCCATCGCGGCCGTCAGCAACTCCGGCAGTTCTCCATCGGTCGCCCGGATGAGCCGGCAGGCCAGCTCGCGTTCGACGGGCAGGCCGTCGCGCAGCTCGTCCCACAGCGATCCCAGGTCGCTCGTTGAAACCGTACACGGGTTGAGTGTCGAGGACACAGCATGTTCTCGCTGTAGAGACGTAGCAAGCTACGTCTCTACAGCTGCGGACGCAAGGATAAAGGATATATGAGATGGCCTTGGGCCGCCGCCGCTGATTTTTTTCGAAGCCGTAGGAGTAGAATACTTTCCCACCTGCGCGGGCCGACTCGCCGCGCGCGACTTACGACTCACGACTTGTGACTATGAGAGTTTGCATCCTCGGCTGTGGCGCCATCGGCAGCCTCTATGCCGCGCACCTGGCGCGGGTCGCCGAGGTGTGGGCGTTCGTCCGCCGCGAGGACCACGCCCGCGCGCTGAACGAGCACGGACTGCGTGTCAGCGGCACGCACAATTTCACCGCCCAGCTTCATGCCGATACCGATCCCAGTCGCCTGCCCGACTTCGATCTGGGCATCGTCTGTACCAAAGCCACGCAGACCGCGGAGGCATTCGCGCCGGCCGCGCGCCACTTCGACCACGGCGCAGTGATCTCGGCGCAGAACGGCCTGGGCAGCGAGGAGATCCTCGCCGAGCACACCCGCGGCTACGTCATCCGCGCCACTACGTTCATGAGCGGCACCCGCCACAGCGACATGCACGTGCAGTACGAGCTTGACACCGCCACCTGGCTGGGCCCGTTCGAGCCCACGCGCACGCCGATGGACGTGGTGCGTGGCGCCGCCGAGCTCATCGTCGCCGGCGGCCTCAAAGCCGAAGCCCTCGCCGACGCCCGCCCTGCGCAGTGGTCCAAGCTCATCTTCAATGCTTCGGTAAATGCCGTGTCCGCGCTCACCGGTCTGCCACACTGCCGCGAATTCGCCGAGCAGAACAGCGTTTCCGACCTCGGGCACCTGATGCGGGCTTTGATCGACGAGGGCAAGCGCGTGGCCGCGGCCGCCGGGATCGAACTGCACGAAGACCCGTGGGAGATGAACCGCATCGGCTGCCAGACCGACCACCCGCCGTCGATGCTGTACGATATACGCCACCGGCTCCCGACGGAGATAGACTTCCTGTGCGGCGCGATCGCGCGCGAGGCCGAGCGCGCCGGCGTTCCGGCGCCGCTGCACACGGCGCTCTACCGTCTGATCAAGGGCAAGGAATTGTCCTGGAACTGGGAAGGCGACACGCGCAAGACCACGGCGCACCAGGCGCTGCACACGTATCGCACGAGTGGATAACGTAGAAACGCCAGCGAGCTCCGTCTTTGCCGACGACCGAAGGCCGAAGGCCGACGACAAGGAATTCTTTATGGGCTATCCAGTCGACACCGCCAAACTCGCCCGCGTCCGCGCCATGATGAAGGACCAGGGCCTCAGCGCGCTGGTCTGCCGCGCGCCGGACAACATCGTCTACCTGTCGAACTACTGGTGCATGAAGGGCTACGACGCGGTGGTGTTCCCGGCCGAGGGCGAGCCCACGTTGTGCGTGATCGAGCCGCAACAGGCGGACGCCGAGCGCAACGCCTGGACGAAGGACCTCCGCCTGTTCCAGGGCTACGACGAGCGCGATCCCCGCCCGCCGCAGATGCGCTGCCTCGACCTGGCGCTCGGCGTGCTCAAGCAGCGCGGCCTTACCGACAAAGTCGGCATCGAGCTGGGGATGGGCACGCAGTCTTGCGACCGCATGGTCGGCGAGCCCACCACCTACACGCAGGGATACTTCGACGCCTTCAAGTCGGTTGCCGGGCAAGTGGTGGACGCGACGCCGCTGCTGGTCGAGGCCCGCGCCATCAAGACCGCGCAGGAGATTGAGCGCATGCGCCTGGCTAACGAGCTGGCTGCGCTGGGAATGGAATTCGTTCGCGATCGCATCCGCCCCTGTATGAAGGAGAGCGATGTGGCGGCCATGTTCGAAGGCTTCGTCCACGCCCGCGGCATCGGCTATGAAGGCAAGGTAGAGATGGCGCGCGCCTTCACCCTGGTCTGGTCGGGCAAAGGGATTGCGACCTTCACCGCCACCAGCGACCGCCCCATCCAGGAGCACGAGCCCACGCTCTTCGAGATTTGGGTCTGCGTGGATGGCTACTGGAACGATCTGACCAAAAACATCTGTCCGGGCGAGCTCACCAAGGAGTATCACCAACTCCTCGACCTGTTGTTGGAGGTCTTCAATGAGGCGGCGAGCTTTGCCCGTGATGGGGCACCTCTGCCCGAACTCGACCGCCTCATCCGCCAGCGCATCGCTGAAGGCGGACACCCGGGACAGCCATCGCATCCTGTCTGTCACGGCGTCGGCGCCCGCGCCCACGAGCCGCCCTATGCGCACCAGGCGGGCGCCGGAACCATCCGCAAGAATATGGTGCTCGCCATCGAGCCCGGGATCTACTGGCCGGGTGGCGGCGGTCTGCGCCTGGAAGACAACTTCCTCATCACCGAAACCGGCAACGAGAAGCTGTGCTCCTTCCCCGACGACTTCCGCCTGGCCATGGCGGGGGCGCGCGGGCGCGCCTGAACCCCAGGGGCTGAAGCCCTGGTTCTTTTCGGCTCGAAACGGCCCGGCTGAAGCCGGGCCCCTCCGAAAGATTCATGAGTGGGTACAGCTACTCTCAATCTGCTTCCAGGAGCTTCTGGTCCAGGGATCTGGGTCTTGGCAACGAAAGGCTACTGGCAGGAAGGCAGTGGCGCTAATCCAAGCTAAAAGAAATGCGGATCAGTTTCGGTCGCAAAATCGTACTGCTCGATCACCGCCGCCACTCCCGTCTTGCCACCATTGATGGCGCCCACCACCCGCACCACCTTGCCCTTACAGCGCACGCGAATGCTTTCGGTGAGGGTGATCTCCGCGGGCAGGGTGAGGATCAATTCCACCGGTGTACCCTCTGCCAGCTTGCTGTCGATGTAGAAGAAGGCGCCCCGCGCGCTCACGTCCCGTGTGAGCGAGGATTCCTTGGGGATTCTGCCGTGCATCGCCCTCACTAGAACAGGTAAGCGCAGCGGAAAACGCTGCTCTCCCCGGCGCTCTGCTTGAGCTGGTACCATGACCTCTCCGCGTGTGGTAGTAGGTGCCGGAAAGCAGCCTGCAGCGGTCCCTTAGAAGATGTCCTCCGGGTTCACCATCTGTGGACAATGCAACCAGAGTGCCAACCAATGGGCAGGGCGATAGCCACTATTGCGGCTGTAAATGCTGAAAACATTGAAACTTCCGCATCGTGTGGGTTGCGCTCCTTGGGCCTGCAGGCGAAAAAGTTTGCCATTTTTGTGAACGGGGGGCTCAACCGCTGCAATAAGGAAAACTATCGCAGGGCTCTCGTGGAAGGGAAATTAGAGGGGGAGTTCGCCGTGCTCAGGCCCCGGGGTGGACAGCATAAACCAGCGATCCGGAAAGCGGGCCGCACCCGCGGCCCTAAAATCCCATGTGTCCCTGCCCCGCTTTTTCCCGCATGAGGGTGCGCGGTCTCCGAAGCGTGTGGGCGGGGACTGAACGGCTGGCTCTTTGCCGGTTGATTCGGCGCCGTCCACCCTGGGACCCAAGTCTCGGCTGGTGGTGTTCTTAAGCAATTCTGGTGCCAGCTGGGTCGGCTGCGCGGTCACCGGCGTGGCCTCGCATTTTCAATGGCTTGCTGCATCATATTTCGCTGCTAGCGCCGCCCGCGCCCGCGGCTGGTGCAAGCGGTTGCAGAACCGTTGCATTAATGGTGAGACAGCGGCGCCACTCCCGCGGCAGACTCAGCGGTCCTCCGCGTGAGGCCAGGTGACCGTGCGGTTCAGCAGGTAGTTGCAGAGCGTTCCCGCAAGAATGGCCGCCAATTGGCAGAGCAGGAGCGCCGATGCCGGGGGCCCCGGCGCGCCCGATGTTGGCGCGCTGGCGTGGGAGACCGGCAACACGGCCGCGATCTCGTGTCGCTTGAGCATGTCCCCGAGCATGTGGCTCGTCAGCGCATAGGTGCTGGTCGTCACCGCCAAGCCCATCAGCGAAACCGCGAGATAGACGATGTATCGCCGGACGAAGGTCAGCCCACTGTGGGCGCGGCTGCGGAAGGTCCAGAAGTTGTTCCACACGTAATTGCTCATGGTGGACACCACGCTGGCCACCAGCGAAGCGCGCCAGTCGCGCAGGGCCGTCTGGTGCAGGATGGTCGCCATCACCGCCAAGTTGACGCCGATCCCGGAAAAGCCAACGATGGCGTACTTCACCGCCTCTGCGGGCACCAGCCCGGCAATTCCCCGCCGGGTTCGTGGTCGCGAAGCGGAAGCGGCAGCGCTCAGGTCGTCAGGTCCGACGCTTAGGGTAGAGCTCATCGGCTAGGAGGATTACGGATGTGCGCATCAAGAATAAACCACTCCGCGCTTCCAGCCCAACCCGAATCGGCGTGTCAAGCTTGGTGCTTGACCCCACACGGGTTCCAGAGCACAATGCTCCCTCTTTTAAGAACATTCCTACATCGCACGGAGACACGGTCATGAAACACGCAAGCGCGGTGATCGCCGTTGTGGCGGTGGTGATGCTGGGCACTGCCATCCTGAGCGCACAGACTTTCCGCGGAACCATCCTTGGCACGGTGACGGATCCCTCGGGCGCCGTGGTCTCCGAGGCAAAAGTGACCGTGCGTAACGTGGCTACGGGACTGGAGCGGACCACGCAAACGAGCGCTGACGGCAGCTACGCTGTGCCTGAGTTGCCCATCGGGACCTACACGGTCAGCATCGCTCAGAGCGGCTTTCGGACGTCGGTAATCAGGGACGTGGTGGTGGGTGTCGCTTCTGAGCGCCGTGTGGATGCGCAACTGAAGACCGGGCAGGTCACGCAGACGGTCGAGGTCTCGGGCGAGCTGGTGCCTCAGGTAGAGACCACTTCCGCCGAGTTAGGCGGAACGCTGACCGCCCAAACGATTGCGAATTTACCGGTGAACGGGCGCGACTACACCAAGTTGATTTTCCTGAATCCAGGTGTCGCCGGTTCACCCGACCAGATCACCGATTCCCCAGGCTCGTTTGGCGTTTTCTCCATGAACGGCTCCCGGGGACGGGCCAACAACTTCCTGCTTGACGGGACGGACATGAACGATGGTTTCCGCAACGACCCCGCCATCAACCAGGCGGGTGTGTTCGGCGATCCCGCCACGATTTTGCCCATTGACGCCGTGGCCGAACTGCGCGTGTTGTCGAATTACGAGGCTGAATACGGGCGCAACAGCGGCGCGATCGTAAACATTGTCACCAAGAGCGGCACAAACACGTTGCACGGTTCGCTGCTGGAGTATAACCGCACAAGTTCGGTTGGGAGTGCTCGGAACTTTTTCAATACGGCAGGGGCGCAAGACCCGTTTCACAACAATCAGTTTGGCGGTTCTCTGGGCGGTCCGATCGTGAAGAATAAGACCTTTTTTTATGTGAACTATGAGGGGCAGCGCGAATCGGGAGCGCAATCGGGCCAGAGTTGCGTGCCCGACCCGCGTCAGATTGCCTTGGACGGCGGAGCAACCAATCCTGTGATCGCTGCTCTCCTGGCGCGCAATCCCTATCCCGCACCCAACATCGTGGTGCCCTACGACCCAACAAACCCGGACTTCGATACCGGGTGTCCCACGGGTAACAATCTTGCGATTTCGACCCGCTTCCAGAACCGCGTGGACAGCATGATTGCCAAGATTGACCACAATTTTAACTCCAGCAATTTGCTAACCGGCCGCTACTACTTTGGCGATAGCGACCAGAGTTTCCCTTTTGCGCAGTTGGCGGGAGGACTGCTGCCGGGCTTCAACACCGTCACACCAACGCGAGTGCAACTGGTGGCGCTTTCCTACGTGAAGATTATTAACCCTACCCAGGTGAATGAGGCGCGTCTGGGGTGGAACCGGTTTGTCGAGGGCTTCTTCCCGGAGGATCACGACTTTAATCCCTCGTCCATCGGCCTGAATACGGGCGTTACCTCACCGTTTGACTTCGGTCTGCCGAAGACCTCGGTGGCGGGCTTTTCCGTCATTGGCGCAACCAATTCAGTCCCACGCTCGCGGGTAGATGCTAACTGGCACTTCATTGACAGCTACTCCTGGAAATCAGGACGGCACGACGTGAAATTTGGCTATGAGTTTCGCAGGACGACGATTCAGATCATCCAAAACAATACCTTTCGCGGAAAGCTCAGCTTCGGCAGCTTGTCCTCATTCCTCCAGGGTATGACCGACAGCAGCGGCAACAAGATCGCCCTGGGGAATACCAACCGTCATACGTTTCAAAACAACCACGGCTTCTATATCCAGGACAGTTTTCGCTGGACTCCACGGCTAACGTTGAACCTGGGGCTGCGCTGGGACTACTTCGGAGTGGTCGGGGAGAAGAACAATCTCTTCAATCGCTTCGACGCCGCTACTGACGCTACTTTGCCTGTCTCGCAGCTCTACGACAAAGACTTCAACAATTTCGCCCCTCGTATTGCCTTCGCCTATGATCTTACAGGCAAGGGAAAGACGGTGGTGCGCGGCGGATGGGGAATGTTTTACGACGCATTCTCGCAGGATATCTTCCTGGCGCACATTCCATACAATTGCGCTTTCTGTCCAGGGCCTGCGTACACTGGAAGCGGGCCGGCAGCCATCTCGTCCGCGTCAGGAAACGGGGTCACACTTAGTGCTTCAACGCCAGTGTTTAGCTCGCCTTCTCCACTGGGCGACTTCTTCGGCGTGGACCCGCATATTCGCACGCCCTATGTCCAGAACTTTAACCTGAATATACAGCAGCAAATCACGAATCGGGCAGTACTGCAGGTCGGGTACGTCGGCGCTCGAGGGACGAAACTGTTCCGCTTCCGCGATATCAATCAGCCTAGTCAGGCTGCCATTACTGCCTTCGATACCTCGACCGCTCCTGGAGGAGGATGTGCCGGGTTTACCCCGCCCAACTGTTTGATAGCCGGCTTCGATTTGGGTTCCAACGTGCCGCGAACGGTTTCCTCGAATTTCTTCTTTGTCAACCAGGAAGAGTCGGCAGCGAGCTCCACCTATCACGCACTGCAGGCCAGTCTGCGAATCAGTGGATGGCATGGACTCTCGTCCCAGGCAAACTACGTCTGGTCCCATTCCATCGACGATGCCAGCGACCTCGAGGATTTCATCCCCAATGCGGCTCAGCCAAACAACAGTTTGGTCCCCAGATTAGAGCGCGGCAATTCCAACTTTGACATCCGGCGCCGGTTCACCTGGAACTTTGTTTACGAATTCCCCAAGCGCAAAGGCAGTCTGTCCAAACTGACCGATGGCTGGGGATTCGATGGGGTCCTGAGCCTGCAGGACGGTCAACCGTTCCAGTTCAACTATAATTTTGAAGGGGATTACTCGGGCTCGGGCGAGGGCTTCGATCGCCCGGATGTTGTCGGACCCATTCGCTACGGCAGCGCACCCTTTAACTTCATAGACCTAACCTCATTTCAGGCCCCCTGCACGTTTGGCAACACCACCGCGACATTGGGATCGGGCGATAGCAATTGTCTTGCCGGCACCAGGCACTTCGGCAACATGGGCCGCAATTCGCTCCGGGGACCATCTTTTAAGGAACTGAACTTCTCGATCTTCAAGAACACGGCCATCACTGAGCGCGTGAACCTGCAGCTCCGGGCCGAATTCTTCAACATCCTCAATCACCCGAACTTCGCCAATCCGGCGTTGCCCAACTACATTACCGATCCCTTCGGCCCTACGGGGGCGCTAGACAGCAGCGGTCGCGGCATCGGCTCGCTGGCCCTTACCGCAACCGGCGATGTAGGCATTGGCAACCCGTTCCTTGGCAGTGGGGGACCACGCGGCCTCCAGTTTGCCGCGAAGGTCACGTTCTGACCTTTAAGGGATCCGCGTACTATAAAACATATAAAACAGTAGAGACGCAGCATGCTGCGTCTCTACCTGGGTTCTAAAGGAAGGGTTACGCCGATCTAACGAAACGCGAGGCTTGCCGGCCGGGGCCCTCGATGCCGTACTGCCGGGTCTTGTACAGCAGGGCTTTGTAGCTGATGTTCAGGATGCGGGCGGCTTCCTTGCGGTTCCAGTTGGTCTGTTCCAGGGTGCGGGCGATGGCTTCGGCTTCGGCCTCATCCTTAAGGCTGCGCACCAGCGACTTCAAACCGCGGTTGGGCGCCTCCGGCGGCTTGGGGGCGCTGTTGGACGGCGTCGCAATTTCGGGTTGCAGTTCGCGGATGACTTGCGTCTCATCGCCCAGGATGAGGTAACGCTTCACGAAGTTCTCCAGTTCGCGCACGTTGCCCGGCCAGTTGTACTTCAGGCAGGCGTCCAGCAGCGTTGGGGAGAAGGGGAGGGGCGGGCGGGCGTAGCGTTCGGCGATGCGCGTCATGAAGTGCTTGAGCAGCAAGGGCACTTCCTCCTTGCGCTCGCGCAACGGGGGAATCTGCAAGGTGAAGGCGTTCAGCCGGTAGTAGAGGTCCTCGCGCAGCTTGCGGTTGGCCAGTGCTGCCTGCACGTCGATGTTGGTGGCGGCCAGGATGCGGACGTCCACGCTGATGGTGGTGCGGCCGCCCAAGCGCGAGAAGGTCTGGTCCTGCAGCACGTGCAGCAGCTTGGCCTGGAGCAGGGGCGGCATCTCGCCGATCTCATCCAGCAGGATGGTGCCCTTGTTGCACAGCTCGAACTTGCCGGGCTTGGCGCGGTTGGCCCCGGTGAAGGCTCCGGGCTCGTATCCGAACAGCTCGCTCTCCAGCAGGTCGGCGGGGACCGCGGCGCAGTTCACCTTGAGGAAGGTGCGGTGGGCGCGGGCCGACATCCTGTGGAGCAGGCGGGCCACCACTTCCTTGCCGGTGCCGCTTTCCCCCAGCATCAGCACCGGCACATCCACCTTCGCCACCTGCGCCACCTGGGTGCGGATGCGGCGCATGGCCGGACTGGAGGCCACAAAGTAGGTGTCGTCGCCCAGCGGCTCGGCTTCCGCGCAAACATCGTCCAGCGTCTGCTGGTGCTGGAAGCAATGCCGCAGCACGGAATCGAGTTCCGTCTTGTTGAACGGTTTGGTCAGGTAATCCTGGGCGCCGAGGCGGATGGCCTGCACTACCTTGCGGGTGTCGCTCACGCAGGAGAGCATCACCACCTTCAGGTTGGGCCGCACCTGGCGCATCTTCTCCAGCGTTTCCAGGCCGTCCAGGCCAGGCATCAACAGGTCGAGGAGGACGACATTCGGCTGGGGGTCGCGGCGCACCCGCTGCAGCGCGTCTTCCCCGCTGGAAGCGGTCTCGACGCGGTGGGAATCCAGTTCCAGCAGGGTTCGCATGTAGCCCAGCATGCTGGGCTCGTCATCCACCACCAGAATGCTTGTTGCATTGCTCGCGGCCACGGGGTCCCTCTCTTAAAACGGGTTCAAGGGGATGAGAAACGAGAACTTCGTCCCCGAACCCGGCTGACTTTCCATCCAGATCCTTCCCCCGTGCCCCTGCACCAGCCGGCGCGCGATGGAAAGGCCTAAGCCCATTCCTTGAGAATTCTCGTCAGGTGAAGCCTTGGTGAAATCTTCGAAGATCTCCTGCTGGAACTCGGGGGCGATGCCGACGCCGGTGTCGGCAACCGAGATGCGCACCGAGTTAGGCACCGGCACCGAATGTTTGCGCCGGTCTCCGGCGCTGCGCGCCGACTTTCCCGTGCGCCGTTCCCACACGTGCGGCTCGGCGTTGAGCCACACCGTGCCCCCGCTGGGGGTGAACTTCAAGGCATTGTCCAGCAGGTTGGAGACGATGTGCTGCACCTTGAAGTTATCGAAGGGGAAGGGCTTCAGTTTGTCGTTGGCCAGAAAATACAGCGCCACACCTTGCTGGTGGAAGCGGTGCAGCCAGAAGCTGCAGACTTCCGAGAGGCAGGCGTTCAGATCGGCCATTTCGAAGCGCATGCTGACGTTGCCGGTCTCCAGCGCGCTGTAGGTGAGGAAGTCGTGGATGAACTGCTGCAGGCGGGAGGCGTTGGCGCGCATGTCATCCAGGATGCGGCGTTGCCGCTCGCTGAGCTCGCCCAGCTTGTCGCTCAGCAGCAGATCGAGATAGCCGGCCATGATGGCCAGCGGCGTCTTCAGTTCGTGGGCGGCGTGGGCGAGAGCGGTGGTGCGCCGGCGGCTTTCTCCCTGCAACTTCTGGTACGACCGCAGCAGATCTTCGAATTCCTGGCGCTGCGCTTCGCCGTCCTTGTCGGACCAGGAGAAGGCGACCGTGCTCTTGAACAGGTCGGCGGGTGAGGCTTTCCCGCCTCCTGCCTCCCCATTCGTCTCGGACGTAGGCCTGCCTGCGCTCATGACCACAAGGGACGCCAGCTACAACCTGGTTCCGGGGGATCGAACCGCAAGCCCCGGCCTCCATGTGGGCCGAGGATACAGGGTCCTTTCAGAGCCCTACAATCGCCTGCGCAGGGGGAGACGCGCACACAACGGACGTGCTACGCCAATCCGTTGGTCACAGACTCTGAGGGGAGGAACTTCATGCTACGGAACTGCACCTTGGTTGTCAAGGATGAAAATGCAAACAATTTGTCATCCGTGGTGGCAAGAGCTTGCGCACGGCGGACCTGCGCATCTACTTGGTAATTACCGGAACGCGCTGGAAACGCTAGACTTACTGCGTAACCCAGGCATGGTTCATTGGAAGTTCTAGTGCTTTAGTTTTGGCACTTGGGGTGCGGGCTTCGATTAGGTACCCACTCCCAGGAGCGCAAGTGGCCCCACGAAGAGCGTTCGTCGAGCATAGGAAGAACGAACGCGTACCTCTTGCAGTTCCCGTGTTTGTCCGTGGCAAGGATTCCGAGGGCAAGGAATTCCTCGAATTCGCCACGGCCCTGAATGTTAGTGCGGGAGGAGCCCTGCTGGCCACGCGCCGCTTTCTGCCGCGGTTCACCACTATTGCTCTCGAAGTACCCTCGGCACCCTTGCCACGAATCAAGGTACTGCCGCGCTCCGTGCGCCGCCTGCGGGCCCGCTTACTGCGGGTGACGGTGGTGGATGGTTACCAGTTGTGGGGACTTAAGTTCAGCAGCCCCTTGATCTCCAAGCTCAGTGGACGGAAAGTGCATTCCCTTCGGTGAAAGAGTTTTCCCACGCCCTCCAGCCTTAGGTTGTGGCCCCCTCCCAACCAACCCCTTTCTCTACCTTGATCACGGTTTGAGGTTTGCCTCCAATCCGGTGAAAGCAGGGTGGTTACTAAGAACGTTCCAGTGAGTGTGACAGCTCCTGTGTTTGGTGCCCTGAGTGCTCTGCGAAGGGGTAAGTAACCGAGGGCGTACTTTACCTTCTCAAACTGAGATTGCAGCGGCTGGGCTATTGATGGAGGCACACGTGACCAATGGCTTACCCCCGGATGAGGTAATCTTCGGGCAGTCGGAGACGATGCGGGCGATCCGGCAAAGGGTGGAGAAGCTCGCCGGGGCCAATATCCCAGTCCTGATCCAGGGTGAGAGCGGGACAGGCAAAGAATTGATCGCGCGCATGATCCACTTGCACTCGCCGTGGGCCTCGGGGCCGCTGGTGAAGGTGAACTGTCCCGCGATTCCCGGCACGCTGCTGGAGAGCGAACTGTTCGGCTACGAGAAGGGCGCCTTCACCGGCGCCAATGGCATGAAGCCCGGGCGGGTGGAGATGGCCCACCGCGGCACGCTTTTCCTCGACGAGATCTCGGAACTGGAACCTGGCCTGCAAGCCAAGCTGCTGCAACTTCTGCAAGACGGCCAGTTCTGCCGCATCGGCGCCCAGGAGGACAAGAAGGTCGAGGTGCGCGTGGTCTGTGCCACCAACCGCGAACTGGAACACGAGATTGAGACCGGCAGTTTCCGCGCCGACCTGTTCTACCGTATCAACGTGGTCAATATTCGCTTGCCGCGCTTGCGCGAACGCAGCCACGACATCCCCACCCTGGTGAACTATTTCCTGGCGCACTACAACGAAAAGTACAACTGCCGCGCGCAGACGCCTTCCAGCCAGACCTTGTCGCTGCTGGAGCGCTATCACTGGCCGGGCAACATCCGCGAACTGGAGAACCTGATCAAGCGTTACGTGATCCTGGGCTCGGAGGAAACCATCAGCAGCGAGTTGCTGACGCACCGCGAGGAGCACTTCGACCCGGAGATTCCCACCACCGATGCGCCCATCGCGCTGAAGAAGGTCACCCGCCAGGCGGTACGTGAACTGGAACGCAGGATCATCTTCAAGGTTCTGCAGGCCAACAACTGGAATCGCAAGAAAGCTGCCCGCTCGCTGAACATCAGCTACCGTGCGTTGCTCTACAAGATCCGCGAGGCGGGCTTGGGCAGTATGGGGAATTCGGCGAACAACAACTCGCCCGCTTCGGCAGATTGAGGCGGCATCAGCCTGTGCTCACCATCAGTTCCTCGGACACCTTCTGCAGCACACACTGATAGTTTCAAATACAGAACAGCAAAAGAGGCGCGCGCGTTAAGGCGTTGGTACGACGACCGTCACTTGGCTGGAGAAGGCGCTCTCCACACCGCCCGAGTCCACCGAGGTCACTACGTAGAGGTAGGTGGTCCCGGACGTGACCGTGTTGTCGACATAGTTGGTCGCAGCTGCGAGAACAGTGTTGATCTTCGCGTACGGCCCACCGGCGACAGTGCCGCGATAGACGTCGTAGCCGGAGACGCTCGAAGCGCTCGCCGTCCAGGTTAGTGTGACGGTGTGCTGAATAGGCGCGCTGACGGTGACCGTGGCGGAAGCCGACTTGGTTGTATCGGCTGCGCTGGTGGCGGTCACCGTGTAGCTGCCGGTCGTGTTCGGGGCGGCGTAGAGACCGCTGGAGGAAACACTTCCGCCGGTCGCTGACCAGGTGACCGCGGTGTTGCTGGAACCGCTTACGCTGGCCGTGAATTGCTGGGTCCCACCGGCCGTCAGGCTGGCTGATACA
>JAHFUA010000092.1 GCA_023265315.1 Acidobacteriota bacterium
CTGGTCCACAAAACAGGGGATGAACAGGGCAACCTTGGGCATGAGGTGCGGTTATAGACCGGAAACAGCGTTTGCGCAAGGGTGAAGGCAGGATCGGTGCAGCCCTCGATCGTCGGGCGTGATCGCGTCGACCCGCGTGGGTCTGGCTTGGGCAGAGCCTCCGTGATCCTCATCACAACCGGTGCGACAGCCGGGCTGGTAGTCTGTTGGGAACCGAGGCACAAGCAGTGCCATGAAGACGACCATCGAGCCATTCCGCATCAAGAGCGTGGAACCGATCCGCTGGACGAGCCGTGCCCATCGCGAGGCGCTGCTGCGCGCGGCGCATTACAACCTGTTTCTGGTCTCCGCCGGCGACGTCCTGATCGATCTGCTGACCGATTCCGGCACCGGCGCCATGTCCACCCACCAGTGGGCCGCGATCATGGAAGGCGATGAGAGCTATGCCGGCAGCCGCAGCTTTGACCGCTTTCGCGCTTCGGTTCAGGAAATCTTCGGTTACGCCCATGTGATCCCCACGCACCAGGGCCGGGCCGCCGAGCGCATCCTGTTCAGCGTAATGTGCAAGAAGGGGGACGTGGTTCCCAACAACACCCACTTCGACACCACGCGCGCAAATATCGAGTTCGTGGGCGCCGAGGCGGTGGACCTGCCTATCGCCGAAGGCCAGCAACCGGCGCGGGTCCACCCTTTCAAGGGCAACATGGATGTGGCGGCGCTCGAAGAATTGATTGGGCGTGTTGGCCGCGAGCGCGTGCCGCTGGTGATGCTCACGATCACCAACAATTCCGGCGGAGGCCAGCCGGTCTCCATGGAGAACGCGCGTGCGGTGAGAGCGGTTTGCCGTCGCCACCGCATCCCGCTCTACTTCGACGCCTGCCGCTTCGCCGAGAATTCCTACTTCATCAAGCTGCGCGAGCCGGGGTACGACTCCAGAAGCCCGAAGCAGATCGCGCAGGAGATGTTCGCGCTCGGCGATGGCTGCACCATGTCCGCCAAGAAGGACGGCCTGGCCAACATCGGCGGCTTCCTCTGCACCAACGACGACGTGCTGGCCGCGCAGGAGACCAACCTGCTCATCCTGACCGAGGGCTACCCGACCTACGGCGGCATGGCAGGACGCGATCTGGAAGCGATTGCCGTCGGCCTGCAGGAAGCGCTCGACGAGGATTACCTCAAGTACCGGATCGCCTCCACGGCTTATCTCGGTAATCACATCGCCGGGCATGGCGTTCCCATCGTGCAGCCTCCAGGCGGTCACGCGATCTACATCGATGCGCGCGCCTTCCTGCCGCACGTCCCCCCGGCCGAGTTCCCCGGTGTTGCCTTGGCCAACGAGCTTTATCTCGAAGGCGGCATCCGCTCAGTGGAGATCGGGACCTTGATGTTCGGCGCCGCAGCCAGGATGGACCTGATACGCCTGGCGATCCCGCGGCGCGTGTATACACAGAGCCATATTGATTACGTCATCGAAGTGATCCTGGAAGTCTGGAAACGCCGCGACCGGATACAGGGGCTGCGGCTCACCGAGGAGGCTCCGTTTTTGAGGCACTTCACCGCCCAACTCGAACCGGTGCAGCCGGTTCGCGCGGGCTGATCCTTACCTGCGACCGCAGCGAGGGCGGTTGTGGCGCACAAAACCACTGAGATAGACTCCCGCCATGCGCGCCATGGTGCTCGAACACCCGCGGCCGGCCGACAAAGAACCGCTTCAGGCTCGGGAGGTCCCGGAACCCGCTCCCCGGCCGGGGGAGATTCGCGTTCGCGTGCGCGTGTGCGGCGTCTGCCACACCGACCTGCACATCGTCCAGGGCGAGCTGCCCATGCACAAGCTGCCGGTCGTGCCCGGACACCAGGTGGTTGGCGTGGTGGACGCCGTCGGATCAAGCGCCAAAGGCTTTCGGGAAGGCGATCGCGCCGGGGTCATCTGGCTGCACTCGACTGATGGGCGCTGCGAGTATTGCCTGCGCCAGCAGGAGAACCTCTGCCTCAGTGCGCAATTTACCGGGTATGACGTGGATGGAGGATACGCCGAGGCTGTCATTGTTCCGGCGGCCTTTGCTCACCACATCCCGAAGAATTTCTCCGACGAGAATGCGGCCCCACTGCTGTGCGCCGGGGTCATCGGATACCGCGCGTTGCGACTCACCGGAGCTGCGAAGTCCGACAGGCTGGGCCTCTACGGTTTCGGCGCCAGCGCGCACATCGTACTTCAGCTCGCGCGGCACATGGGATGCGAGGTGCACGTGTTCACGCGTGCGGCCGCGCACAAAGAACTGGCGCTGCGGCTGGGGGCGGCGTGGGTCGGTGAGGCGAAAGACCATCCGCCGCGCGAGCTCGATGCCGCCATCGTCTTCGCGCCCGCCGGTCCGATTGTGCTCGATGCTCTGCGTGCCCTGCGCAAAGGCGGCACCGTGGCGCTCGCGGGGATCACGATGAGTCCCATACCGCAGATGGACTATTCCCTGCTCTACCACGAGCGGGTGGTGCGCAGCGTCGCCAACAGCACCCGGCAGGATGCCCGCGAGCTGCTGCAACTCGCCGCCGAGGTCCAGGTCCGCACCGCAGTCAAGCTCTACCCGCTGGAAGAGGCGAATCGCGCCCTCGCCGACATGAAGCACAGCCGAATCGAAGGCGCAGGCGTGCTGCGCGTTTCCCAGTAACCCTTAGAGCGGCTCCGCTAGAGCAAATTCAGAGTAGCTGTACCCGCCACGGATCCTTGGGGCGGCCCCGGGCTTCGCCGATGAGGTCTGGCGCCAATTGGGCGAAGATGTCATTCTTCCGCGGAGCGCAGCGAAGCGGGAGAATCTGGCGTAGCGGCTCACCCTGCCGATGTCGGTGGCAGAAACGATCTCGTCAGATCCTCCGCTCGGCTTCGCCTCGCGAAGGATGACACCTGGCGAAGGGGGCTTTTTCTGCGCCAGCCAGCAATCCCTCAGCGCTGAAGTGAGCAGCCGGGGCGGTTGCAAGCCGAACAGAACCTCCAGCCTCCTGAGGTCCTGGGTACACCATCCATGGATTCGCTCTAGACCATCACGTCCAGTGCGCCGGGAAGCACGTCGAGACGCCGGCACTCCAGCCTGAGCACTTCCCCGTCCACCATCACGTTTACCGGCGCGTCGAGCTCGAACTCGATCTGGCGCGCGGCCTGGCGCGAAGCCAGCGGGTGCTTGACGTGCGTACCCGTGTAAAGCGTGTGCAGGTTGGCGATCAGGCCGAGGCGGCCGATGGGTCCCCAGCGGACGTATTCGATCAAACCGTCAAAGGGGTCGGCGGCGGGGGCAATCATCATCTTCCCACCGGTGAACTTGCTGTTGTTGAAGGTGAGGAACAGGCAAGGACGGCGGTCGTACTCAGGCTGGCCGTCCACGCGCAGGGGGAACGGTCGGCGATCGAGACGCGCCAGACACGTGAACAGGGCCAGCAGATAGCCGAGTTCGCCGTATCTCTGGAAACGCTGGTGGCGGAGGAAGGCCACGTCGGCGGCGAATCCCACGCTCAGCAGGTTGATGTAGTAGATCACGCCCGCCTTGTGAGTCATGCGCAGGACGTCGCACCGCTGGGTGCGGCCCGCCAGCAAAGCCGCGCGGGCGTGCTCAAGGCCGCGGGTGCTGAAGTCGCACAGGAAAGAATTGCCCGTGCCGAGCGGCAGGAATGCCAGCTGAGGACGCTCGCCGTCGAGCGCCTCCGGGAATAGGCCGTTGATGATCTCGTAGGAGGTGCCGTCGCCGCCTACGGCCAGGAATCGCCGGAACCCGGCTCGGTAAGCATCGCGGGCGAGTTGGATTCCGTCACCCGAGCTGCGCGTCTCGTGTGCTTCGATGGGGACTCCGGCGTCGCGCAGGCGGTCCAGTGCCGGACCGGCGAGCTTACCGCAGCGGCCTCCACCCGCCGCCGGGTTGACGATGGCGAAGAACGGCCGGTTCACAGCGCAGCCACCGCCCTCGCGCGCTCGGTGGCGGCTCGTATCTGTTCGGCCAACTCGGTACGCTTGATTTTGAGCGAGGCTGTGCGCGGGAAATCGTGGTCCCAGATCATCGAGCCGCGGACGCGCTTGAAGTCCGGCAGCCGGCGGTTATGCTCCGCCAGTTCGCGCCGCAGAGCCTCGTCGAAATTGCGTTCGGGCTCCAGGCGCAGGACGATCACCAGCATCTCGCTGGTCATGGTGCTTTGGGGCCACAGATAGTTGGCCGCGAACACGCAGAATTCCTTTACGGGCAGGCTCTCGAAGAAGGTCTCGATGTCCTCGGGATAAATGTTCTTGCCGCCCTCGGTGACAATCATGTTCTTCTTGCGGCCGAAGAGCTGCAGGTGACCGGTGGAATCGATGCGGCCGAGATCGCCGGTCATGAGCCAGCCGTGAACGATGGTCTCCGCCGTCATCTCGGGATCGTCGAGATAGTGCGACATCACGGTCTTGCTGCGCACGGCCACTTCGCCGATGCCCTCGTCGCTCGCATCGACGATCCTCACCTCCATCCCCGGCAGCGGCCTGCCGACAGTGTCCGGGCGAAACGGATTGAAATCGTTCAGGGTGACGGCAGTGCCGGCTTCGGTGAGCCCGTATCCGTTGGCGACCGGGATGCCGAGATCGTAGAAGAACTGCAGCGTTGCCGGCTCGGTGAAGGCGCCGCCCACGAACAGCGCGCGCACCTCTCCGCCGAACGCCTGGTGGACCTGCTTCAGCAGCGTGCGGCTCATCCTCAGGTTGGGATGCTTGCCGGTGAGCAGCTTGTTCAGGCCGATCAGCCGGTCGAGTAGCCAGCGGCGGTGCGCCGGCAGCTCGGCGAAGCGCGCCCGCAGGCCCTTTTCCAGGTTCTTGAGCACCATCGGGACCAGGGCCATGTAGGTGATCTTGTAGCGCGGAAAGGCGTCGCGCACGTACTCCGGGCGGAGCGTGCGCAAGTGCACCACTGCGGCGCCGCAGACGAATGGCCCGATGAAGCCCACCATGAAATCAATCGCGTGGTTGGTCGGCAGGATACTCAGGTAGCGCACGCCAGGCCAGAAAGGGTACAGCGAGGTCAGCGAGATACACTGCACAAGATAGTTTTCGTGAGTCAGCACGCATCCCTTGGGTCGGCCTCCGGTGCCGGAAGAATAGACGATGCATGCCGCATCCTGGCGGCGCCGGGGCACAAAATGCGGCGCGCCTTCTGTCTTGAACTCCTCCCAGCGCTTCGCGCCGGCAATGTCTGCGTTCGCTGGAGCCTCGGTCACAAGCACCGTCTGCACCTGGAGGTCCTTGAATCCGGGACTGGCCATGATGGCCCGCCACAGGTGGTGTTCAATCACCAGCACTGTGGCCTTGGAGTGTCCGAGCAAGGCCAGATGCTCGGATGCGGTCAGCTTGTAGTCGAGCGGGACCAGCACACCGCCACAATAGAAGATGGCGTAGGCGGAGATGAGCCACTTCGACTGGTTGGTCATGATCATGGCGGCGCGGTCGCCTTCGCCGAAACCCGAGTCCTGGAGCGCGCGCGCCAAAGGCAGCGCCATCTGCTTGAAGTAGCTGTATGTCAGCCGGCAGTTCTCGCGATCACGGTCCGCCTCGATCAGGCACACCTCACTCGGCCAGGCCTCGACCGCATCGCGCAGCGCCGCCCCCAGGCAGTCGTATTGGCTGAGGTCTAACATCAAGAACTTCCACCACAGAGACACGGAGGCACAGAGAGAAACAGATCAAGAACCCTCCGTGTCTCCCTGACTCCGTGGTGGATGTTAATCACAATCTCGACTGAATGCGCTCGGCCAACGCGCGGAAGCTGCTGACGCCCTGCATTTCGTAGTCGGGCAGCTCGACCCGGAAGTGATTTTCGAGACGCGTGAGCAGCTCCAGGGCCTGCAGGCTGTCGATCTTCAGCTTCTCGAAGAAGTCGTCGTCGGGCGACAGCTTCTCGCGCGCCACCTTGAAGTGCGCGGCCGCCAGCTTCAGGATCTCATCGGTCGTCTGGTCCAGCGTGGACATGGCGTCTCTCTTCTATTCCAATTTACCAAACGCGTCACGGCAGGTACGGCTGCCGGTCCGTGCTCTCGACGAACTTCCGCAGGGCCTCCTCCACCGCAGGCCGGGCGAACAGGGTGCAGAAGATCTCGATCTCGCGGCGCAGTTCGTTGTACGGGACCGGCTTGATGAACTGCTTCGCAATGACGCTGGTGTGCCGGTCAAACTTCCCGATCTGCGCCGCAGTGGTGCGCGCCACCCGCAGGGCTTCGCCTTCCGCCACCACTTGGCTGACCAGCCCGATGGCCTGCGCTTTCTGCACGTTGAAGCTGCGGCCAGTAAGCAGCAGGTCGCGGACGACAGCATTGCCGAGGTCGCGCTTGAGGCGCGGAATCCCGCCGAAACCGGGGATCAGGCCGAGGCGCAGCTCGGGAAAGCAGAAGCGCGCCATCTTGTCGGCGACGATGAGGTCGCAGGCCAGCGCCAGCTCGAAGCCGCCGCCGAAGGTGACACCGTGCACCGCGGCGATGGTGGTGAGCGGCGAGGCATCGATGATGTTCAACACGCTGTGGGTGCGCTCGAGGAACTGGCGCACGCCCGCCACGCGCTCGTCCGCCGGCAGATTGCGGCCTTTCGAGTAGAGCTCGCGCAGGTCCGCGCCCGCCGAGAATCCCTGCGGTAGCGTGCTGTAGACGATCAGCGCGCTTGCGTGCTCGGTCGCCGCCTCCAGCTCCTCCGCGAACTTCTCCAGCTCGTCCAGGGTAAGAGACCCGATCTCGTTGAGCGGCTCGCGATGCAGCGCCAGCTCGACGGTGCCGTCGGTCATCTCCCAGGAAAGAGCTTGGCCACAGTGTCTCTTCATGCCGGTTTCGCCGATTCCACCACGGCTGCATACATCTCGTCGATCTCGGAGCGGAAGCGCGCGGTGATAACGTCACGCTTGAGCTTGCCGTTGGCAGTGAGCAGCCCATTCTCCACCCTGAAAGCTTCGAGCGATAGATGAAACGCGCGGATACGCTTGTAATGCGGCAAGTCCTGGTTGATTTGTTCCAGGACGCGCTCGACCTCCTCCCGCGCGCACTTGCCGGTGATGATCGCCGCAAGAAAGCTGCAACCGTTGCCCACCAGCACCACTTGCTGGGCGCCGGGGAGCCGGCGCAGGAGTTCGTCCTCGAGCGGCTCCGGCGCGATGTTGTGACCGGAATTCAGGATGATCAGGTTTTTGAGGCGGCCGATGATCCGCCAATTGCCGCCGGCATCCACCTCGCCCTGGTCGCCGGTGTGGAACCAGCCGTCGCGCAAGATCTTGCGCGTTTCCTGCGGGCGGTTCCAATAGCCGGGGAAGATGTTGGGCCCGCGCACGAGGATCTCTTCGTTGTCGCCGACCTGCATTTCGATCCCGGGGACCGCCGGGCCGACCTTGCCGGGCTCGACGTGGCGCGGGTCGTCCATGGTGCAGATGGCGGTGGTCTCGGTCAGGCCATAAACCTGCAGCACCGGGATGCCCAGCATCATGAAGAACAACTGCGTTTCGACGGCCAGGGGGGCCGAGCCGCAGATTAAAGCTTTGAGGTTCGGACCGATGTTCGCCCGGATCTTTGGGAACACCAGCGCACCGGCGAGCATGAGCCAGAATGCTTCGCGAACGCCCGATTGTCCGGCGTGACTGCGAAGGTACGCTTTCACCGCATGGTCAAAAATCGTCAGCGCCACACCGCCGCGCTTCTTGATTTGGTCGGAAATCCCGGCGCGCACGCGCTCGAGCAGCGTAGGGACGTTCAAAAAATAATCGGGAGCGGCGAGCGCGAGGTCCTGCTTGATGCGGTCGAGGTCGGTGTTGATGGTCAGGACAGCAGGGCGCGAAAGGCAGCTCAGCAGCAGTATCCAAGAGCCTGCGAAACAGAATGGCAGGTAATGAAAGACACGATCGGACTGCGCTGTCGGGCTCATCAGCAAATCGAGCCGCACGCTGGTGCAGCGCAGCATGTGGTTGAGGTTGCCGACATTGACCACCACGCCCTTGGGTTCGCCGGAGGTGCCGGAGGTGTAGATGATGGTGACCGGGTCGGAAGCGGCAAGCGGGATGGGTACGCGCCCATCGTCGGCAACGCCCGAGCCGCGCACGAAAATCTCTTCGAACAGGACGGCGCTCGGCATCTGCGGCCAGACCTGTGCTACACCGTCGCGCAACGCCGCGTCACCGCAGACGACCAGCGACGGCGCGCAGTCTTTCATCATTCCCGCGAGCTCGTTCGGCGCCTGGCGCGCGTAAAGTGGCACGACGATGATGCCCTCGGCCATCGCAGCCACATCCACGGCGGCCCAGCGTACGTCGTTCGGCGCCAGCAACGCGCAGCGGTCGCCCTTCTTGAGGCCGGCGCTCAGCAGGAAACTTCTGGCGGCGTGCACCAGCCCGAGCACTTGGCGGCCATTGCTGGAAAGCAGCTTGCCTTGGTCGATCTGCTGCAACACCGGACGTTCGGTGCTGTGGCGCAGGCGCTGGAAGATGTTCTCGAGAAAGTTCATGCGGCGCAGGTCTCGGCCAACTGGCGCAGCGTAGGGCTGAGCGGCGGCAGGTAATCTTCCCAGCTCCGCTCGCCCGTCCGCACGGGAAAATCGGGGTAGCGCTGCTGGACGTTTTCTTCCAGGTACACGCCCATGCGCGCCATGGTTTTCAGGTTCTTCACCACGGTGCCGGCGATGGCGTCGCGGATAGCTTCGCGCTCCGCGCACAGCTTTTCCAGGATGTCGATGAGCTTGGGCTCAAGCTCGGGGTCATCCACTTCCAGCAGCAGATGATCGTGGCCGCGCTCGCGCATGAGGTTGCGAATGCGCTCGTCCATGGTCACGCCTGCCGATGGGACAAGCCCGGGCATCGAGGTCACGATGCCGTGATAGCGCGAAGAGACCATCACGTGGCCGGCGCGCAGGATGCTCACCATCTGGTACATGTCGTACACGTCGGAGGTGAGCACGGGAGCGTTTCCCAGCCGTTCGGAGATGCGCTCGCAGGCGTCACGGTCCAGCCGCTCGGTGGCCACCAGGACTGGGAAGATCCTGTGCCGATCGGCAAAGGCCGCGACCGCATTGCCGATGGCGGTCAGGTAGCGCCGATACGCCACGTCCACATGCGGGCCTGAATTGTGGAAGTACACGGTGCGGTAATGGCTCGACTTGTATGCGCCGGTAGTGACGCGCAGCAGGTATTTTGCGACCGATGCCTTCACCGGCCACCAGAAAGGGTTGATGGGGCAAACGATCAGCACGGTCCTGGCGCCGTCCCAGCCGATGGCGCGCAGCGCTTTCTGGCCGTAGTCGGGGCCGAGCGGCTCGAAGGTCCAGGCGGTGTCGGTGCCAAGTTCGGTAGGCACCGTGAGTTCGCTGAGCACGGCGCGCGATTCCGTGTTGCGCGTGATAACCAGCGATTCACCGCAGTAGCGCCGGCACATGGATTTGAGCAGGCGGTCCATGTCGCCCGCTTCGGCACCGTAGCCGACCGAGAGCTTGTTCTGCGCGGCGGCGAGACCCAGCGACCCGATCATCATGGTGGTCAGCGCATTGGCAAACTTGCTCTTGAACATCGAGCCTTCGCAGGCCACCACGCCGTGCTGCTGGCGGACTTCGCGGTAAAGGAACGGCGGGAAGATGTCCGGCAAGTGGACTTGGCGCGCGTCGCCGAAGTAGCCGCGGGTGCGATCGAGGTTCTGGGTCATCACGCTGAGCGCGATATTCTCCGGCCCCAGCACGCGCCGCACTTGGCGCAGTATCTCTTCCACGCGCACGTCCGAGCCGGTGTTGCGCGTGCCGTTGTATCCGGCGAAAAGCAGCCGGAGTTTCTCGCCCGCACGCCAGGGTTGGCCGCCGCCGAACATCCATTGCAGCCGGGAGATCTCGATCAGACTGCTGACCCAGGCTTCCAGGACGAAGTCCATCATGCCAGCGACCCTCCGGCGGCAGTGGGCCACTCCTGGTAGCGATAGGTGAAGTGGTTCTCGGTGGAGAATTTCAGCAGCGGATAGCTGTACTGGGAGAACGGCGCGGGCGCGACGCCCAGTTCGCCGACCACGCGGCTGTTGTCGAAGACCGTGTTCCACACCAGGTAGGGCATGAAGACCTTCATCAGCGAGGCCCCGTGGCCCAGCGCGCCCCGGCGGCTCGAAAGCCAGTTGACTAGGGCAGTGAACGGTTTCTCCAGGCCGGGCACGAAGATCGGAGGCCGTCTCCCTCGCGCGCCGGCAAGCGCCTTGGTCAGCTCGCGATAGGTTTGCGACCCGGTGCCGGAGGAAAGATGGTAGATATCGTGATTCGGGCGCGGCTTCTGGTGCAGCGCGACCACGGCATCGGCGACGTAGTTTACCGGAACGATGTCCACCTTGTCGCTGGCGCGGAAGGGCAGAATCGGCAGGCCGGCGAGAAAGACGAAGGCGCGTACCATGTCGAATTGCGTGGTCTCGGCGTGACGGCTGTCGCCCAGCACGATGCTCGGACGGAAGATGGTGCGATCCACGTCCGGCAGCAGCTCGCGGATCATGTGCTCACAGAACTTCTTGGTGCGGGCGTAAGGGTCGTAGTCGGAGCGCTCCCACTGAATGGCCTCGTCCTCGCGGACCACTTCGTTCGCGCGATGTCCAGCTACGGCGACGGTAGAAACGTGGCTGAAGCGGCGCAGGCCGTGATGGTCGCGCGCGGCCGCCGCCAGCTTGATCACCTCCAGCGTCCCGCGCAGGTTGACGTTGAGGCAGGCTCTCTCCGACTTGCGATTGAGCGAGGCGGCACAGTGGACGATCGCATCGGTCGTCTCGACCAGCCGCCGGTAATCGTCTTCCGGCAGACCGAAGCGTGCGCCGGTCAGGTCGCCACGGAAGACGCTGATCCGCGTCCGCAGATACTCGTGGAATCGCGGGAAGGGAAAGTGGAGCTGCAGCGACTTCCAGAGCCGCACCTCGGCCTCATGTTCGTCGCTGGCGCGGACGAGCAGGTTCAGCCGGTCGCTGTGCCGCTCCAGCAGCCCCGCCGCCACGTGCGCGCCGATGTATCCGGTCGAACCGGTCAGGAAGATGGCCACGTCGCTCCCGTGTTGATGGCGGCGCCGCCGTGCACGCCCGGTCCCTGGATGGGCTTGGGTCCCAGCAGGCGAAAACGGTGCCGCGACTCGTATTCCACGGTCCGCCCTTCGATCAGGGGATAGGTCCACTTGCGCAGCGCCGGAATGTGAACGTCGATCCAGAACTCGTACCAGTCGATGGCGCGCGGGTCGTAGCCGAAATCGGCGACTTCCCCGGGCGGAAGCGCTGCCGAAAGCAGCTCGGCGTTCTCGCCCTCGAACACGTGCTCGTTATGCAGGATGAACGGCTCGAAGAGCTCGATCAGCTTCTCGAGCTTTTCCAGGTTGCGCGCGGCACGCGCCAGCACCGGCTGCTTCAGCGGGACTGGCGACATGATCTTCTGGATGGCCTTGATGATCGCCTTCTGCCCAGGCGCGGAGAAACGCACATAACGCTCCTTCGAGACCGAGATGGTGTCGAAGCGCAGCCGCAACCAGTACTCCAGCCCAACCTGCGCGCGATAGTACTTGCGGTGGGCCAGGCCGGTGAGCTCGATGGAGCGTCGCATGTTGCAGGGATTCGCAACCGACGTGGCGAGCTGATAGAGCGGCTGGTGGCAGCGCTCGATCAGCGCCGCCGTGATGAGCGTCATCCCGCGCGTGACCGTATCCACCGGGATCAGGTCCAGGCACTTGCGCTCGTTCGAGGGGAGCTGGCGGAAGAACGTGCCGAGCAGATAAGAAAGCGCTGCCGAAGTGTTGATGCCCTCGTTCCACCCGCGGAAAGGCTTCTCGACCGAGGATTCCACGATTGACGGCCGCACCACCGCGATGGGCAGTCCGGCACCGTGTTTCGCGATCAGCGCCTCCGCCACACTCTTGGTGAAGGTGTAGGTGTTCGGCCAGCCCAACTGGTGGGCGCGTTGTGTTCCCGTTTCAACCAGCGCGTTTCGCACCCAGCGGATGCGGTTCTTGCGAATCTGGTTCTCGAGCGCCGCGCCATGCAGGTCTTTAGCGGCGGTGGCCTTGTCCAATGCCTGCTGGCGGAGTTGCTGGGTGACTTCCGGGGTCTCGGCGCGGGCTTCGGCTTCGGCGATCAACTGCCGCAGGGAGCACACTTCGGTCTCTGCATCCCAGCCCGGAATGCGCCGGGGAGTGTAGTTCGGGGTGAGCATCTCCGGAACCCGTCCGTCCACGAAGCCGACCACGTAGCACGTGGAAAGGTGCAGCAGAGCGGCGTGGTCAGATCGGCGAAGGAACTCGAGCAGGTGGAGGATCGAGTCCACATTCGACGCGATCGCGTCGCGCAGATCGGGATTGAAATCGGTGAGCCCGGAGCTGTTGATCACCACGTCCAGCGTGCGCGACAGCCGTTCGCGAACCGCAGGCTCCAGGCCGAGCCCCGGCTGGCTGACGTCGCCTTCGATCACTTCAATCCGCTCGCGCATGAACTCGGGAAGGCGGTCTCCGAAGCGGCGATACAGCGGTTCGAAGACAGGCGACTCCTCGACGATTTTCTCGAAGCGCTCCAGGCCGGAGGTCGCGTGCTGCCGCCGGACCAGCAAATAGATTCTCCCGATCTCGGGCAAGTCCATCAGCAGATTCGCCAGCCAGACCTTCCCGATGAAGCCGGTGACGCCGACCAGCAGCACGTGCTTGCCAGCGAGCGACTCCCGCACCGAAAGCCGACGCACGGTTTTGGCAGGGTCGAAGTAGAGCGCGGGGCGGATCCTGGCCGGCGCAGGGCGCTTGGCCGGAGTGACGGCGGAAAGCAGGACTTCCGGCCGTCCGGGGAAGTCCAGGTCACGGCAGAGACGCTCCAGCGGAGCGCGCCCGTTGGGGCTGAGGCCGGTGATGCGCGCCAGCGCGCCCCGCGGGCGGATCACGGGATCGAGCAGGCGCCCAGTGGCCATGCCGTCGCGGAATTCCAGCCGGTTGGCGAGCAGGTAGTGAACCCCCAAATGCTCGGCCAGCGGGCGCATCACGTGGTCCAGTCCCTGGCTGACCAGCACCACCTCATTGCCGCTCTCCAATAGTTCGTTGAGTTGAGCCACGCCATGCGGCTTGAGCTTCGGTTTCAGACGATACTCGAAGTACTCGGCTCCGAGCAGGTCGAGACGGTCGCGGCTGATGCCGCGCAGCACCGCGTGTAGCACCCGCGTGGCCGCCCGCCGGTGAGTCAGGTAGAGCCCTGGCCGGGCTAGCGCCATCAAGGCCATGGCGCCGCGCCGCATCCATCGCTCCAGAAAGGACTGCGCATTCCACGTGAAGAAGGCCACCGGACGCACCGCGGTGAGGTTCAGCAGGCTGCCCTCAACCCGCCAGAAGACGTAGGGGCGGACTGGTTGAGGGTGCGCGGGATTGTCCGGCGGTTTGATCACTGCCGCTTCAAGCTCCAAGGAAGTGTCATGCCGAGCGAAGCGAGGCAACTCTGCATTACCGAAGTGAGGGAAACCATAGATTCCTCGCTGGCCCTCGCCCGCATGGGCTCGCTCGGGCGGCGCTCGGAATGACACACATAGATGGGCTTCCTGCGGCACGGCTCAAAGCCGCGCCCTTCCAAAGCCACGAATCACGCATTTTACTCGCTAAAAAGGCCGCCGGATAGACCGGCGGCCTCCACGCCATCCTTGCTTGCCTTGATGCTCTAGTCGCCCAGGACTTCCTCGCCGACTCGCTCCTCCGGCTTGGGCGCGGGCTGTGCCAGCGAGCTGAGTGACACGAAGTTCTCCGCCGTCGGCTCTTTCAGCACCACCTTGCGGTAGAGCTTCTTCATCTGCTCGTTGTCCACGTTCTTCTGCCTGGCGTCGCGGGCCCGCAGCTTTTCTTCGCGGGAGTTCTTGGCGATGCCCAGGCGATCGAGGTCATCCTGCTCCTTCTCGGTCACCAGCTCGTGGTTGATCCTGAGCACCTTGCCGTCGGTGATCACCTCGGCAGGGTCCATGTTGACGCGTTTGCCGCCGGCGAAGATCTCGTGCCGGCCGTTCTCCTCGTACCACTTGGTGAGGGTGGCGGTCATGTGCATCTTCTCAATAATGTTGCGCCAGCCGATGCCGGTGTTGTAGGCGCAGAAGGAGATCTCGCCTTCCTGGGTGGCGTAGGGGATGATGCACTGCTCGGTGCGCCGGAAGTCGTAGTTGAACAAGTCCTGAAACCACATGCCCGCAATGAACAGGATGTTCCAGCGGTCCTTGCGGCGCATCTCGATATCTTCCAGCGTGCGCTCGCTCGTGACTTTGCCGTAGGCGCCGCTGCGTGCCTTCTTGCTGGCCCCAAAGCCCTTATCGAACTTCATCAGCAAGTCAAAGATCGTGAAGTGGGTGGTGGTCTTGAAGGGATCGTAGTTGCGCATCACCGCCAGCGCCATGCCGAGCAAGGAAAGCTTGCGCCCGCGGGCGGCGTCGGTGATCTTCTGCACGTCCTTGGCGAGCTGGTCCACATGGAGAAACGCGGTGACGGGCGCTGCCTCCTTGGTCTCCTTGTCCACCATGATCCCCATGCCTACGCCGCAATTGGGGTGGCAGCCGCAGCTCATCTGTCCCCACTGCGCTTCCGGTCCATGGACCATGTCGGCCCAGTCGGAGAAGGTCGAGATGAACGACAGCGGAAACCAGTCGCGGGCGGGCTCGCCCAGGCCGGTCTGGTTCTTGACGTCGTGCGCGAGATGGGACAGCGTGTAGCGCTGTGCCTGCCGGCGCTCGTCGGTGATGGCCTCGTCGCGTCCGGTGAACGATACCGGCTGGAACGAGCAGAAAGAGATGATCTTGGGATTGTCGAGACCGAACTTGACGATCTTGCCCACCTGCTCGTTGTTGATGCCGTTGATGATGGTGGTCACCGGCACCACGTCCACGCCGGCCTTGTACAAGTTTTCGATTGCCTGGAGCTTCACGTCATACAGGTTGCCCACCTTGCGGTGCGCGTTGGCGGCGTTGCCGATACCGTCGAACTGCAGA
>JAHFUA010000182.1 GCA_023265315.1 Acidobacteriota bacterium
CCGCACGTGTCACGGGTTCAGGTGCCCGGTGGGTTATTTGTTCAGGACAGTTTGCCGGTTTTGAAGCACTGCAGAAACGCTTTGAGCTGTTGCGGGGTCACTTCCACAAGCGAGGCGTCCGGCGTGACTCTATTGGCGCGAGGCTTCGGAAAGATGAAGCGAAGGCCAACGCCGTCTTCACCCCAGCGGACAGCCATGGCATTGACGGTTACGGATCGCTCGGGCGAGGGCAACCGCCAGTCAGTTAGTGTGACGTGGATGATTGTTCCTAAATACCAGCGTTCACTGGTAAATACGTACATACCGCTCATGCTTATATTTCGGACGGAGGCTGGTGCTGGAGTGCCGCCGTTGAAGAAGTAGGCCGCGACCCAAGGCAGGAATTGGCGTATATATCCTCTCTTTTCACGCCGGCGCGGGGTCAGGAGGCAGAGAAGCCAGTTTTTTGGCGAATCCGGGTTGTCGGCGACAGGGATTGCGGGCGTGATTGCCGGTTTCGACGTTTGCTCCCAGTTCGCGACTGCGTTATGTGCGGAGGCAGGAACGTGCTGGACTGGTCTCGGCTGTTTGAAGACTTCCTCCCAGGCAACCGAAGTCACGTGCGCTCTGGGAGCTGGCGGCAAATAGTGGGCAATGCTGTACGGGTTAGATGGAAGGTCTTCAGTATCTGGAGCGCTGGAGCTCATTTCGCCACTGCTGCCCATGCCACCTAAATTGAGGAAGCGGCGCTTCATTTTTTGCGGGGAACACAGGACGAGGTGATCTCCAGCGAGAGTTCCACTCGAAGCGACACTCTGAGCTGGGAGGGCGAGAGCAGTTCCTGCCGGCCAATTGCAGGAGGATTGCTTGGCGGCGGGAAACGACTGGACCACCGAAAGAACGCAGTTGTTCCGGTCGAGAAAGACCAGATCAATAGGCACTTCCAGCTGGATCGCGGAGATTCCGCGGAATGGAGCGAGCCATAGACCCTTCGATGACCCTGGGATGAGATTGGCGACGTGTTCGCGGATGTTTTCAGGCGCGAGATCGGCGAGCTCCACGTGCGCGCACAGGAACTGCTGGCGCGTTTGGTTATAGGCGCAGTAGATGCGCGGCTCGGGAACGAGGATCTTGTTCGGCCACTCGATGACCTGGTGGTGGGATGCACTATCTGCGGCTGATCTTGAAAATCGTTCGAAATGCGACACAAAGGGCCTCACGATCCGCGATATAGGGTTCGATCGAAATCTCGAATCCCGTAGGAACAGGGCGACGACAACTTACGCATCAGCTCTTCGGAAACGCCCCAAGTTGTGTCAATCTTCGTTCGTTCGAGGGAAGGTGCCAATCCACCATTAGAGGCAAAGGGGTGATGCACCAGTAACTTGAACTGGATTACCAGTAGCTTGATTAGTTCTTTCCTGAACTTCGCCAAAGCCTGAGAAACGCGCAGCGTGCCTGCTATATGGACCAGGGAGTTGACGGTGCGCCGGCGTCAGAAGCTAATGGGTGGCGCGCGTACGGCAACTGCTTGCCGGAATGCACGTCGTACAGGCACTGGTGGGCGAGCTTCGCTGCTTCAACCAGTTCGGTATAGGGGCGATCGGTAACATCCACGAAGCCGATGTTGTAATTTTCGCCGTCCATGCGGCCAAGAACCGGCTCGTCTTTCCAAGTGAACCAGTACGCGCCGACAAAATCGGGAAGGGCCGCGGCCTGTTCGAGGTAGTAGCGATAGGCCAGCCCGCGCTCGGTTTGATCTTTGGCCTGAACGAGGCCGGCGGAGAGCCCGTCTGCGGGAACTCCGATGTGGTACTCGCCAATGAGGATGGGACGGCGCGAGATTTGCGCGGCGCGGATGAGCTGCTTAGTGGGCTCGTACTCATAGACATTGATGCTGCAGACATCAAAGATCTGCGCGGCAATGAGCGCCTCGTCCGCCATGCGCCCACCGAAGCGGATGCCGAGGATGAGGTGATTGGGGTCGTATTTGCGGACCGCGTCGCAAATGATCTGAAGATACTTGCGGAAGCTGGCGAGGACGAACTCGCGGCGGAGATTGGGCGTGTCTCCGGGTGCGAGAAAGGTCTTGAGGGCAGATTTGGTGGCGGTGTCGGGCCCGGAGAGGATGAGTGAGCAGAGCTCCGCTTCGCGTCCGTTCCACGGCGGCTCATTGCCGACAAAGTAGCCAAGCAACAGCGGATCATTTCTGTGTGGGGCGCACTGGCTGTTGGCGGCGTCGTCAATTTCGGTGGCGAATTGGGGAGAGTAGACGTCTGGAAGTCCCAGGAAATTGAGGCTGCGGGGCCAGCGCAGCATGATGGTGCCGGGGCGTTGCTGACCGCCGGTGGTGAAGCCCCATGCATCGAGCCGCCGGTTGGTGCGCTCATTGCCGGGACCGGAACCGAATCCGGCTCCGCCGCCGGGCGTGCTGTTGATTCCGGTGGACAGGAACAGGTGGCCGTCGGGGTCAATGAACCACCAGCGGCCTTCAATCTGCTCGACGCGGAAGTAGCCGGTGGCTCGGGCCTGAGTGTTTTTGTAGCCACCGTAGCGGGCATAGCCGAAGGCGGCAGGCATGGCAAGGGCTTTGTCTTCGGCGGCCAGTTCGGCGGCGAGCTGCTCCTGGGAGTGAATTTTGCGGGGCCAGTCGGAGTGCGCCCATTGACCGAAGGAGTCGGTGTGCTGGCCGGGGTCCAGGAACTCACTGCCCTCGTCAGATTTGGAAAGATGGATATCTCGCAGCTCTA
The DNA here is from genome assembly GCA_023265315.1 of Acidobacteriota bacterium. Classification (GTDB taxonomy): domain Bacteria; phylum Acidobacteriota; class Terriglobia; order Terriglobales; family Acidobacteriaceae; genus JAHFUA01. Next base: position 2,730 of record JAHFUA010000182.1, read on the forward strand.
TGGATGGCTTGCTGAGCGGATATTCCATAGACAGGGCGAAGGACTCGACGGCAGTGAGATCACCGAAAGGTCCCCAGACAGAGAACCAGCACGAGTTGGTTCGGCGGTTGCCGGCGGAGGCGAGGTCAAAGCCGCCTGAGTCATGACCCACAAAATAACGCAGGGGGATGGAAGCGCGAAGCCATGCGGACTGTCCGAAAGCGATGAAGCCCATGGAACGGGGGCCGTGTGCGGTGTAAGCCCAGAGCGACATGCGCTGCGGCGAAGTGGTGCGCATTTCCATGACGAGATGGGTGTAGCTGGAGAGATCGGCGGGTGCAGGGACACCGAGATCTTTGAGTGGAATCCGCAGCTCCGAGAAGATGCCATCGAAGGTGAACTTGCGCGGGATGAATTTTTCTGCAGCGCCAGTTGGAGAGGCCTGTGATGCGAGGCCAAGCGCGGGTAGGGCTGCTGCGGTTGGAACAGCGGAGGCAAGCAGTTGAATTGCCTGGCGGCGAGTGATCTTCGTGGAGCGCGGGCTCGTGGAAAGCGGACTGCTCATTAGTTTGTCCCTGGTCTTTCCGAGATGAACAGGCCGGTGTGTCGTGGTTTCCGATGCACAGAACGTCTGCCTGAACAAATCGGTGGAATTGTAACGCTTTTATGGCGTGGCGTGATTATGTAGGTTTATGTCTTTTGGAGGGTTTATGCTTTTGTTCGAGTCTAGAAGAGCAGCCGCCCTATAATGGGTTCGAAATCGAATAAGACTGCAGGAATTCACGTGACCGAGAAAACGAGCCGAATGCGCCGGAGTGTTGCATCGAGTGAAACGGCGCGCGAGATCAATCGCGACATCGTACTTCACGCCATCCATCGCAATCAGCCTGTGAGCCGGGCAGATCTGGCCAGGTTGACGGGCCTGCAACCGAGCACGGTGTCGGTGATCATCAGCCTCCTGATTGATGAAGGCTGGGTATTGCCGGGAACGCTGGGGAGGTTGCCGCGCGGGCGGCGGCCCACGTTTGTAACGCTGAACGACAAGCACGTGACGCTGGCGATAGACTTGCGGCCGGGCAATGCCAGCCTGGCGGTGATCGATATCAATGGCAAGTTTTTGAGCCGCGAGACGATCCCGCTGGTCGTGCAGAAGAGTTCGAAGGCCGAGTTGAAGCTGGCGATCGCGAAGATTGCCAAGTCGGCGCGTACGATGCAGGAGACGTTCAGCGACCGTCTGTTCGCAGGCGTGGGCGTTAGCGTTTCAGGCCGCGTAGACCAGAAGACGCACCAGGTGCTGTTCTCGCCAAACGTGCCGTGGACGCAGGTGGATCTATACACCGAATTGCAGCGCGTCCTGGAAGCGCCGGTTGAGCTGGAAAATGCAGTGAATGCCTGCCTGGTAGCCGAACGCTGGTTCGGAAATTACGGAGAAGCGTCAAA
>JAHFUA010000093.1 GCA_023265315.1 Acidobacteriota bacterium
AAAGTCGCTCCGAAAGGCCGACGAGCTGGTGGAATCCGGCTGCGCGGCGCTGGACTCGTTCGGCCCGCGCGCCGAGACGCTGAAGGCACTGGCGCGGTTTTTGGTGGAACGAAAGAAATGAATGACGCCTTGTCGGTCCTGGCCATGGCCGTCCATCGGAACGAGGTGGAGCAGACTTGCAGCGGGAGGTTGCTCAAGATGGCGGACAACCGTTAGCTTTGCACGCAGCATTCCGGTGTCGTCGCAGCTTCGCGAGGGGAGTTTCTGGTATGCCCGAGGAATACAAGCGAATCGCTTTTGTTAAGACCGGGTGGTCCGATTTGTACGATGGCGAGGAGGTCAAGGGGAAATTCGCAAACCTCCAGAGGGGACACCAGGGCCACGAAAAATTTAACTTCCGGTGGCGGCCGGGGGGAACCTACTGCGCAACCATTCCTGCTATTGGTAAGTCACACTCTCCCAAGCCAGTACACAAGGATGATTGGCTCTTGATCTTCATTTCAGCCGACGAAGGAACAGGGCCGTTAAAGGTAGTCGGATGGTACAAGAACGCCAGGTTCGAGGACGGATGGATCCCAAGGCCGGAATATAAATCAACCCCACATTTCGAGAAGGACGACAGAGGAATGCAATACGAATACTGTGTCTCTGCGACCCGCGCGCATTTGATCCCTGTCGGTGAACGTCCCAGGATCTCCATCGGAGATCATATGAAGAGGAGTCCTATTCTCTACGTCCGTGGCAATAATAAACTTGAGCCATGGCGAAAGCGTCTGGCAAAGGTGGGACAGGGACTGGCCGAACGATTCGAATCCTCTAAGCCCGCGAAAACAGAGGCGCCGGCCATTCAGCGTTCGAACGGACGACCTTGGTATGCGACAAAGGAACATAAGGATGCGGTCGATAGGGCGGCTATCAAGTATGTAATGCGTCAACTGAAAACAAAATATTACATTCAAGACCGGCAGCGCGACCGGTGCGGCTACGACCTGCTCGCGATCGACAAGGTGTCCTCTATCCAACTCCATGTTTAAGTGAAGGGTACTAGTATGGAGAGGCCCTGTTTCTTTATGACCCCAAAGGAACTGAATGCAAGCAGCTCTCCCAAATGGCGGCTCGCCGTGGTGACGAACGCGTTGACTAGGCCGGTCTATCACCTGCTTAGCAAGTGTGAAGTGGATCGACGCTTCGAGATTGAACCCTGCTCGTATGTCGGGAAGTTCAAAGGGAATGCCAACTAATAGCCGCGGGACAGTCGACGTTCTGGCCATTGCCGCCCATCGTGACGACGTGGAGCAGACCTGCGGCGGCACGCTGCTCAAGATGGGGGAGCGCGGCCACCCGACCGGCATCCTCGACCTCACCCGGGGCGAGCTGGGCACGCGCGGCACCGTCGAGGAGCGCGCGCGCGAAGCGGACGAGGCGGCGCGCATCCTGCGCGTCGGGTGGCGCCGCGTCCTCGACATCCCCGACGGCCGCGTGGAGAATACCTGGGAGAATCGCCTGAAGATCGCGCGCGTGGTCCGCGAAACCCGGCCGCAGGTCGTCATTCTTCCTTACTGGCAAGGACGCCATCCCGACCACTACACGACTTCGGTCCTGGGCTACGAGGCGTGCTTCCTTGCCGGGCTGGCGAAACTTGAGACGGATGGCTTAGCCCCGCATCGGCCGTTCAAGATCGTTTACGCCACCCTGTACTACGATGTGCGGCCAACCTTCGTGGTCGACATCAGCGAGCAGTTCGAAGCGCGGCTCCAGTCCATCCTGGCTTACAAGTCGCAGTTCACCGACCAGCATCCCGGCCACGGCATCTTCCCGGCGCAGGCCGAGATCCGCGAGCGGGTCGAGGCCATGGCGCGCTTCTACGGCCTGCTCGCCGGCGTGAAGTACGCCGAGCCGTTTGTGCAGAAGGAAGTCGGGTTGGTCGACGATTTAACCGCCATTCCGGTGAAGTCGCTCTAGCGCCGGCTGCAATACAATCTCCCCGTGTACTCCGCCAAGCTGCTCGAGCATTTCGAGCACCCGCGCAATGTGGGCGAGATCGCCGGCGCCGACGCCTCGGCGCGGGTGGAGAATCCTGCCTGCGGCGACATCATGCAGCTCACGCTGAAGCTCGCCGCCGGACGCATCGCCGAGGCCCGCTACCGCACTCGCGGATGCGTGGCCGCGATCGCCTGCGGCTCCGCCCTGACGGAGATGCTCATCGGCCTCACCCCGGCTGAAGCCGCGGCGATCCGCCGCGAGTCCCTGGTCGCCGCCGTTGGTGGCCTGCCCAATGAGTCCACCCATGCCGGGCATCTGGCGCTGGACTCGCTACAGGCGGCACTGAAACAGCTCGGCTCTTAGCGGTTGGCTCTTGGCTGCTGGCTTGGAGCTGGTTTTAGATCGTCAGTTCGGTTTGGCGGGCGCCGGCTTCTTCTCTTCGGCGGGCTTGGAGAACAGGATCTCAGTGACCAGCAGCAGCGCACCCATGACGATGGCGCTGTCGGCCACGTTGAACGCAGGCCAATGATACCCGGCCAGCGAGAAGTCGAAAAAGTCGACCACATGGCCGTCCAGCAGGCGGTCCCAGAGGTTGCCGAGCGCGCCGCCCAAAATGAGCGCCAGGCCGAACCCGGTGACGCTCAGGGCGTGGCTGTTCTTCCATAGCAGCGCCGAGACCACCACCAGCGCGATGAGCGAGAACAGGATGAGCGCTGCCACCTTCCACTCCGAGGGCGAGTCGGAGAACAGGCCGAAGGCAGCGCCGCGGTTCTCCACGTGGGTCAGGCGGAAGAACCCGGGGACCACAGGCAGACTGTCGTGCAGGGTGATGTTTTGCGCGACCAGCCATTTGCTCGCCCGGTCCACCAGGACCACCCCGGCGGCAATCAGGAAATGGAACCCGCGCATGGCATGGGGTTGATTCTTGGAATCGTTGTTCACCATGGTCATCCGGCCTGCTTGCTCCTACAATCCCCTCAGCGCCTCAGTACAGCGCTCACAGATCGTAGGATACTCTGGATTCTCGCCCACGTGCAGGGAGTAATTCCAGCAGCGCTCGCACTTCTGGCCCGGAGCCTTGGTCACCGTCACGCCCAGCGCCGCCGTGCCATCGCCGCTAGGCGCTGCTTGGAGTTGGACATCGGAGACGATAAACAGGTAGCGCAGGTCCGCCCGGTGCCGCTCCAGCACGGGCAGCGAAGCTCGCGGGGCAGAGAGGCCGACCCCGGCCTCCAGGCTGCCGCCGATGAGCTTGGAATTGCGGGCTTCTTCCAGCGCCTTCAAAACCTCGCTCCTCACGCCCAGCAGCGTCTCCCAATCGCTGCGCACAAGATCAAGGCCTTCTCTAGGTGAGATGTTGCCGGTGATCTCTGCGCCGCTGAAAAACTGCGCCAGGTGGACGCTTTCGGGACGCCCTTGCAGCCGCGGCAGGTAGTGCCAGACCTCGTCGGCGGTAAAGCTCATCATGGGCGCCAGCAGCCGCACCAGGGCCTCGCCGATGCGCCAGATGGCGGTCTGCGCCGAGCGGCGCCCACGCGACTCCGGTGCCCAGGTGTAGAGCCGGTCCTTAAGCACGTCGAAGTAGATCGCGCTCAGGTCCACCACGCAGAAATTGAGGACGCGCTGGTACACCTTGTGGAAGGCGAAGCCTGAGTACCACTCCCGTACCTCGGCGTCGAGGTCGGCGGTCTGCAGCAGCATGAACTGGTCGAGCGACTCCATCTCTCCAAAGGCGACCGCGCTGCGCCCGGGATCGAAGTCGTAGAGGTTCTGCAGCACGAAGCGCAAGGTGTTGCGGATCTTGCGGTAATTGTCGGCGATGCGCCGCATCAGCTCTTCCGAGCAGGTGACGTCCTCGCGGAAGTCCACCGACGCCACCCACAGGCGCACGATCTCGGCGCCCATGCGGTCGGCGATATCCGCCGGGTCCACCACGTTGCCCAGCGACTTCGACATGGCGCGGCCCTCGGGATCGAGCGTCCAGCCGTTGGTGGCGACCATGCGATACGGCGCCTGCGCGCGCGCGCCCACGGCGCAGAGCAGGGAAGAGTGAAACCAGCCGCGATACTGGTCGCCGCCTTCGAGATAAAGGTCGGCCGGCCAGGGCAGGCCCTCTTCGCGCCCCAGCACCGCGAAGTGGCTCGAGCCGGATTCGAACCACACGTCGATGATGTCCATCTCCTTGCGGAAATTCGTGCCGCCGCAGGGGCACTTCGTGCCCGGCGGAAGGATGGCGGCAGCGTCCCTGGTGTACCAGGCGTCCACCCCCTCGCGCGCCACCACGTCGAGCACGGCCTGGTTGGCCTGCTTCGACTTCAGCACCTGGCCACAACTCTGGCAGAAGAAGACGGCAATGGGCACACCCCACACCCGCTGCCGCGAGATGCACCAGTCCGGCCGGGTGGCGATCATGTTGGAGATGCGCTCTTCACCCCACTCCGGGTCCCACTTCACCTTCTTGATTTCGTCGAGCGAGGCCTGGCGCAGCGTGCGGCCGCCGTCTGCGTCGATCTTGGCCTCCATGGAGATGAACCACTGCTCGGTGGCGCGGAAGATCACCGGGCGATGGCAGCGCCAGCAGTGCGGATAGGAGTGCTCCAGGCGCTCTTCGTGCATGAGCGCGCCACGATCGCGCAGGAGTTGGATGATCGAGGGATTCGCCTGGAAGACGGTCTGACCCTCGTACTCGGGCAGGCCGTGCCGCATGATGCCGGCTTCGTCCACGTCGCAGGTGGGGTCGAGCTTGTAACGCTGCCCGGTGTAGAAATCGTCGGCGCCGTGCGAAGGCGCGGTGTGGACCGCTCCCGTGCCCTGGTCCATGGTGACGTAATCGGCGAGCACGCCCAGCACTTTGCGATGTAAAAAAGGATGAGCGAATGTCGCGTATTCGAGCTTGCGGCCGGGAAAGCGGGCCCAAACCATCGTTTTTGTGAGGCCATCGCCCGTTCTGCCAAGCTGCGTTTTTTCTTCAGTCACTGGCGCAAGCTTGTCGGCGACGATGTACACTTCGCCGCTCATTCCACCCTCGACGGCTAAGTAAATTTCATCGGGATGAAACGCCACCGCCATTGACGCGGGCAAGGTCCACGGGGTCGTGGTCCAGATAATCGTGGAAACCTGCTTGCCAGCGAGGGCCGGGTCGAGCTTGGCTGGGTCGCTCGTGAGGCGATACTTTACCCAGATACTGGGGCTGGTGTGGTTCTCGTATTCGACTTCGGCTTCGGCCAGCGCGGTTTTGTCGTGGATGCACCAGTACACCGGGCGCAGGCCCTTGTACACTGCGTCTTTCTCGAAGAAGGCGTAGAGCGTCTGGAGCACCACCGACTCGTACTCCGGCGTCATGGTGGAGTAAGGACGGTCGAAGCGCCCGAAGACGCCGATGCGTTTGAACTGTTCGCGTTGCAGGTCGAGATACTTCTCTGCGTACTTGCGGCAGGCCTGGCGCACCTGGATGGGCGCCATCTGCAGCTTCTTGCCGCCGAGCGCCTCGTCCACTTTGATTTCGATGGGCAGGCCGTGGCAGTCCCAGCCGGGGACGTAGGGCGAGTCGTAGCCCATCATGGTTTTGGATTTCACGATGAAGTCTTTCAGGCACTTGTTGAGCGCGTGACCGAGGTGGATGGGACCGTTGGAGTACGGCGGGCCGTCGTGCAAGACCCAGATAGGCGCGTCTTTGCGGGCCAGCCGGATGCGGTCGTATATGCGCAACTCCTCCCAGCGCGCGAGCATCTTGGGCTCGTTCTGCGGCAAATTCGCCTTCATCGGAAAATCGGTCTTCGGCAGGTTCAGCGTCGATTTAAGGTCCAGCGGCGCTCCCATCACGTCTCCAGGCTTCTCTCTCTTGGGAACAATTTTTCATTATAGGGAGAGGAAAAAATCGCGTCTATCGCACAGCTCACAGCAACTTAGGGCCGGGCGCCGGGTTCGGAGTGCGGGGGACTAGTGTGTTCCGTGGTACATGTCTGGATGGCACACGGGAATTGGCGTCGGTACAGGGGTTGCGCACGACGGGCGAGAGTTTCCCGCGTCCGTTTCTCCAAGACAGGCATCTAACGGTCAGTGTATTCTGAAGCATCCGCTGAGGATGGCAGGAGCAACCCACAGCCAGCATTCCTCATCTTTAGTACGGAGTGGGCGTGAGGCAAGTGCAAGAAAAAGAAAGAGAAAGGGAAACGGCGGTCCGAAACTAGGGTTATGGCGATCCAGGGTTTGATTTCCCCGCAGGCAGGCGCGCGCAGCAGCATCGCCAGCGGCCTCGACGGCGGCGCGCTGCATATGCAGCAGCTCATGGCCACGCTGGAACAGTCGTCGTGGAGTTCGCTGAAGAGCAACCTGCGCGACACCTTCTTTCCCGAGAAACTTCCCCCGCTGAAACTGACCTCGCAGCCGGTGCGGGTGCGGGAGATCTGGGGCGACTACAACAACCGCAAGCCGGCGACGGTCGGGTCCGCGATCGTGCACGGATTGATGGTGGCGGGCCTGATCGCCATCTCCATCGTGGGCGCGCGCGCCGTGAAACAGCCGATCCAGCAGCCGGTGGTAGAGCTGGTGGCGCCGGATATTTCGACCTACATCCCGATCTCCAACAAGAAGAACGACACCATCGGCGGCGGTGGCGGCGGCGGCGACCGCGACAAGCTCCAGGCCCCCAAAGGCAAGCTGCCCAAGCTGGCGATGGAGCAGTTCACGCCTCCGGCGGTGGTGATCCGCAACGACAACCCAAAGCTTCCCATGGAGCCGACCGTGGTGATCCCGCCCCAGGTGAAGGTGCCGACGGTGAACCTGCCCACTCTGGGCGACCCGCTGGCCAAGGTGGTTGGGCCCCCGTCGAACGGCACGGGATCGGGGGGCGGCATCGGTTCCGGCTCCGGCGGCGGCGTGGGCTCGGGTGAAGGGCCGGGCGTCGGTCCCGGACGCGGCGGCGGCATCGGCGGAGGAGTCTTCCGCATCGGCGGCGGCGTGTCCGCGCCCCGGCCCCTGTTCACCCCTGACCCTGAGTATTCGGAAGAGGCCCGCAAGGCCAAGTATCAGGGGACCTGCGTGCTGTGGCTGGTGATCGGCGCCGACGGCCGCCCGCGCGACGTGCGCGTGTCGCGCGCCTTGGGTATGGGCCTCGATGAAAAGGCCATCCAGGCCGTGAAACAATGGAAGTTCGAGCCCGCCATGAAGGACGGCCACGCGGTAGCGGTGCAGATGAACGTCGAGGTCAGCTTCCGCCTGTATTAAAGTAAAACTTTAGGGTTTTGTTTCGATGAGAGGCCGCTTGGGCCTCTCATTATGTTTTGCAGCCGATGCTGACTTGGTGACGGGCGCCCGCGCCACGTGGTTCTCGTACCACCGCACTTGCCCGCGGCCATGGCGCTGACTAGGATGGATTTCCGTAGCGAGGTGGCTTGCCGCGGTTGGGACATGCATGGGTCCATACTTGGCCGTGACCGAGGCCTCCATGGCAGAGCAAGCGACTGGACCGGCCCGAAGAGATCGTGGCGCGCATTGGCCGACAACCATCCTGTCACTGATCGTGGGTGGAGGGTTCTTTGCATTGTGGTTCTGGTTGTTGCCGTCTTGGCTTGGCTTTCGCGTTGACACGGCGCGTGCGGCGCGATGGCGATGGATTGCGGCGGTGCCCTCGGTGCTGGGGTTCGCGGTGGCCGTACGCTGCGTGTGGGACTTCGGGCGGACGGGACAGGGAACCCCCGCGCCCATCGCTCCACCAAAGAGGCTGGTGGTGGTCGGGTTCTATCGCTACGTGCGGAACCCGATGTATGTAGGTTTCTTTGTGGGATGGGTCGGGCTGTGGGTGGTCTTCGGAAGGGCGAACCTGGTCGCGATCACGGTGGCCGCGGTAGTGGTCCTGGGCATAGTTCTGTTTGTGCGGCTTTATGAGGAGCCAACCCTGCGCAAGATGTTCGGCGCAGAGTATGAGGAATACTGCAGGAACGTCCCGCGCTGGATCCCTCGGATACATCCGTGGAAGAGGTGAGGCCGAGCCAGGGAAGTCTTTGCCGCCGTGCAAATCTTTCCACGCCGTGTCAACGATTCCACGATGGCCTGCGATTAACCCGAGCGTTTCCCTCAATTTCACGACGATTTTTCAGCTACTTAGCGAAGTCGCGTGCTGGCATGTGAGTTGCTGAATCGCTCCCTGAGAAGAGGTCTCCCATGGAAGAAGAAAAGGTCTCCCCAGCGGTATCGCATTCGGAATCACATTCGCACTTCGGAGTGTGGGGCGTGGTGCTGGTGGTGCTGCTGTGCGTGGCGGTTCTCAGCCTGGGTTTCGTCGTACACGAGCACGGTGTGGCCAAGCAGTTGTCCATGCAAAACGCGGCCATGAGCGCGGCTCTCGACCAGACCCGGGGCCAGGTGCAGGACGTCACCGCCAAGCTCAACCAACTGAGCGAGGCGCAGGCGGCGGCGGAAGCGGCGCGGGCATCCCAGCGCGTCGCCAGCCAGCATCGCACGACAACGCGCGTAGTGCGGCGCGACGATCCGCGCTGGAAGCAGGTGCAGGACGAGCTCGCCGAGCACCAGAAGGCCATCGAGTCTGCGCAATCCGACCTGTCCAGCGCCAAGACCGAACTATCGGGATCGATCGCCCGCACCCACGAGGAGTTGGTTGCGCTCGCCCGCAAGGGTGAACGCAACTACTACGAGTTCGATCTCAATAAGTCAAAGCGGTTCACGCGCGAAGGCCCCATTAGCGTCAGCCTGCGCAAGGCCAACTCCAAGCACGTCTATGCGGATCTGGAGCTGCTGGTGGATGACGCCCAGCTTACCAAGAAGCACGTGAACGTGTTCGAGCCGGTGATGCTTTACGTATCCGAGAGCAGGCAGCCGGTGGAGCTGGTGATCAACCAGGTGACCAGGGACCACATCCATGGCTACGTCAGCACGGCCAAGTACAAGGCCAGCGACCTGCCGGCTTTGAGCGGCCTGACCGACAGCTCGGCGGACAATCCCGGCGGCACCGCAGCGGCCAATTCGTCTCCCAGTTCGCCGCAACTGCGCAACCGGGCACAGCGGTAGACGGAACCGGTGGGCGGGGGTGGCTGCCCACCGGTGAGTCTCGCGTCTCACGTCGTGGGGACTGCGTTTTACAGAAGCGGGGCACCTCGCGCCGACAAGCGCTGCTTCCAGTTCTGCAACCAGCGATGGAAAAAGGGCGAGCGCGCGACCACCAGGTGGTCGACCGCGTCCACGAACTGCTCCGGGGGCACGTTCTTGGAGAGGAAGGCATCGGTCCAGCGCAAGGCGGCGGGCGGGATGCGGTCCTGCGCCGACAGCAGCATGATGGGCACCTCGGGCTTGAGCTGTTTCATGCGCGCTGCCACCACATCGCCCATCATCTCCGGCATGCGGTAGTCCAGGATCACGGCATCGACGGCCGCCGACTGCAGCAACTCGAGGCCCTCGTGCCCGTTGGTGGTCGCCACCACGTCATAGCCGTGTTGCCGCAGCAGAGACTCACGTCCGCTGAGCCCATTGAACTCGTTGTCCACCCACAGGATTGTCGGCTTTCGCACACTGGCCTCTTGGTCAGGCTTGCACAAACTAAGTGGCTGGCTTGTGTTGGCAGCATGCACGAGCGATGCCAACCGGGAACTCCGGGTGCGACCGCTCCTTAGCGATCCCCTGTGGAAGACCGGAATGTAATTCCTACGCGCCCGAGAAGCTGAGACGCACTCACTGCGGCAGCGTCGCCAACCGGCGCGCACGGACAACGAATCTCTGGGGAGCGGCGCCGACAAAATAAAAGGGATAACAGGTGACCAGGGTTAGCGTCTGACCCGAAGATGGTTCCAGCACCCAGGTCTCATCGGGGCTGACAATGTCCGTAAAGCGCACCCTGTAGAGGTACTGCCCTCCAGGAGTGGTCAGCTTGATGACATCACCCGCCTTGAGCTGGCCGAGCCGGCGGAAGAAGGTGTCCCGATGGCCGGCAAGAGCCACGTTCCCAGCTTGCCCGGGCAATGCGGTATCTGCGACGTGCCCCGCCGCCTCTTTCAGCACCTGGTGGGAGGTTCCTTGCGCAATCATTGCCGAAAGGTGAATGCGGGGAATCTCGATTTTCCCGACCACCGACCCTTCGCTGAATTTGCTGGGTGGCATCCGACTCGACGGTGGCAACACCACATCGAATCCCGGAACCCGGGGTTGTGAGGGTTCGCTGAGCCCTTCCGCCCGCTCCTTCAGCAGTTGGCGGGACGCCCAGCCTTGATACAGGGTCGTCTCGGCGACTACCACTGCGCAGTACCCCAGAGCGGAAAAGCCCAAGATCAGAAGGGCATACTGGAACCCAACGAGAGTTTTCTTCAGTGGCGGCATTCTCTTCTCGGTTGCTTTCCTGTTGCCGGAATGCACCTGGCGCCCGGAAGGGCGTCAGGTGCAGATATGGACGTCGAGGCTATCCCATGCTCCTTACCACCCAACGCAGGGCAAAACCGGCGCCCAGAAACAACAGGCCGAGCAAGCCCCAAAGCGGGAGCAGGCTGGCGGTCTTGGGCAATTGCTTGGCCGCCATCATGGGTGCTGCCGGCTGCGGCTTGCTCTGCACAACTTCCGCCATTTCCATGGTCTTTCCGCTCGGGCTGACTGCCTTGACCGGCGCCTCTTTCATTTCGGCCACGGTGGATTTGTTCTCCGGCATGGACAGCACCGGGTGTCTGGCCTGTTGGGCCAGCTCCATCGCTCTGGCTTGCGGATAGACGAACTCTTGACCGAAGTTATCACCGGGGTAGAACCACGCCTCAAGCGCGTCGGGCTGGTTCGAAGGCCGTTCTTCGAACCTCATTACGGTTTCTCCTGTCGGCTGCAACCGGTAGTCTGGAATCGCCAGGATCATGGTTATCAGTCGGGTGCGATCCGAGTTCCAGATCTGAACGATGTTGCGGTTTGAGGGGCTATCCATCAGGGTGAACCAATACGTCCCCGCGGAAAGAACCCTGCCCGGAACTTCGACCGGCCCACTGAAAGTTACCTTGGTTGCCTTGTCCCACGTATCTGCCATGGTCCTCGGCACGGCTAGTGCACAAAACAGGAGCAGGCAAAACCCGACACTCAACAGCTTGCTTGCGCTCATGATCGATCCTCCTTTCTTGCGCATCCGCCAACCCGCACGGGCCGCGGAGCGCACCCCTGCCCAGTCCTATGCGGCTTCCCGACGAATTGATTGGCGGACTTTGTTCCTGGTCTCGTTGTCGAACGAACTGATGTTGTGCTTCTCCCGTCCGTGCTGTTCAATCTTTGGCATCAACTCATCTTCGCTGCTCCCGGTGGTTTCCCACGAGCAGCCTTGAGTGATCTCAGCACAGCGGAATTTCAGATTTTGCTTGTGACCGGACTCTTGCGCCATGTCTTCCTCCAGTGTGGCTATAGTTGGTTGCCTTGGCGGTTACGTTGGGGTTGAGGAATGGAGCAGATCTGACAAGTATGCCATCCACAAAAGAACTAGATGCCGATGCCGCTACCTGGGTTGTCAAACCTGGAAACGCGAAACAAAATATTGGTGTCTCGCGACCAAGCTTCTGAGACGCGGATGCAGACCAAGAACGCACGCGATCGTCAAGCCGCTCGCAGATGCTCAATCTGTTCGGCCAGCTCGGCCTGGTGAACTTCTTCGCTTTGCTTCTTCAGCCGAGCCGCCATATCCAGCAGTACCAGCCGGGGAGCAAGAAAAAGTCCACTCGAAATGCTCAGGTCGATAGCGCGTTCAGCCGCACGACTCCAATCGTATTCTTTTTGCGGTCGAGGCCTGACTGGGTACATATTCCTCTCACCTCCCCTCTGACCGTTTAGATGCGATTGCGTGCGGTGGGGTTTGCGATGGTGACAGCGAATGAGATCGCTCGCAGCAGAGGGAAGCCCGGTTCGCTTTTCGTTGAGGTGACCGATGGCTTCTACATCCCGCGCCACACGTCCTTGAAATCGAAGAAGCCTTTCTTGCCTGCCAGCCATTCGGCGGCGCGCACCGCGCCCTCGGCAAAGCCGCGGCGGGAGTGGGCCTCATGCGTCAGCGTGATGGTGTCGGCCGGGGATTGGAGGGTCACGATGTGGGTGCCCACAATGTCGCCTTCGCGCACAGAAGTGATGGCCAGCTCCACCCCGCTGTTCTCTTTAATGATCCTCTGCAACACCGCGGCCGTGCCCGAAGGCTTGTCTTTCTTTTGTGCGTGATGGCGCTCCTCGAGGGCGCCCGAATATCCCTGCTGGAGCGCTGCGGCGGCTGCCTGCGCAACGTCAAAGAATACGTTGACGCCGACGGAAAAGTTGGAAGCGTAGAGCAAGCCGATGCCGCTCTTCTCCACCAGCTCGCGGACGCGCGGCAGCTCGCCGTACCAGCCAGTGGTGCCCACGACCATCGTAGCTCCGGCGCGCGCACAAGCAGCGATGTTCTCCACCACCGCCTTGGGCGTGGTGAAATCGATCACCACGTCCACGCCCTGGAGATTCTCCCGGCCCAAGGCAGCGCCTCCCGGGTTGTCGATGCTACTCAGGGCGCGCACCTGGTGACCGCGCTCGTGCGCCACCTCCGCCACCAACGACCCGGTCTTGCCTTTGCCGAGCAGCAGCAGGTTCATGGCGCAATAATGTAACTCATGGATCGCTCTAAGTCATGGAAGCCCCATTGCGGGGCATCTGACACTCCCTTGGACTTTCTGTGCTCGTCAGGTATATCTTCTGCCGGGCCTTTTGCCTGCGCTGTGGAGGTGTTTGCATGCGACGTGTCCTGGTGCTCTTCATCATCCTGATTTCGGGCGTCGCGCTGGCGCAGAAGACCAGCGCGGTCGCGCCAAAAACCAAAGCCGTGTCCAGAATGGAAGTTTCCAAAGAAGGCCAGCAGTGTCTGGCCTGCCACACGGACAGCACACCGGGAATCGTCGAACAATGGCGCGACAGCGCGCACGCCCACCAGAAGGTGGACTGCTATGGCTGCCACCGCGCGAATTCAGGTGATCCCGCCGCCTTCGACCACTACGGGCAGAAGATTGCCGTGATCGTCACCCCGTTCTATTGCGCGCGTTGCCACAAGGCGGAAGTCGACCAGTTCGAGAAGAGCCGGCACGCCGGGGCAGCACAATTCATCGGGTCGCTGGACAACCGGTTGGGCGAGATCGTGGAGGGCGGTCCCGCCGCCATGAACGGCTGCCGCCAGTGCCACGGCAGCCAAGTCAAGTATCTGGGCGAGGGCAAGTTCGATTTCACCACCTGGCCCAACAGCGGCATCGGGCGCGTCAACCCCGATGGCAGCAAAGGCACCTGCGCCGCCTGTCACGGCCGGCACAGTTTCAGCTCCGCCCAGGCGCGGCAGCCGGAAAACTGCGGCAAGTGCCACATGGGCCCCGACCACCCCCAGATCGAGATCTACAACGAGTCCAAGCATGGCATCCAGTTCCGCGCCAACCTGGCCAAGATGAACCTGGAGTCAAAATCGTGGGTCGTCGGGAAGGACTACTGGGCCGCACCGACCTGCGCCACTTGCCATATGAGCGCCACCAGCCACCAGCCGGTGACGCACGACGTCGGCGACCGCATCAGTTGGACGCTGCGTCCGGTCGTCAGTTTCAAGCTGGAGCATTGGGAGATGCGGCGTTCGGCCATGCAGGACGTGTGCTCCAACTGCCACGCCAGCGGCTGGGTGGAGAACTTCTACAAGCAGTACGACGGCACTGTCGATCTTTACAACGAGAAGTTCGCCAAGCCGGCCAAGGCCATCATGGACAAGCTCTATGCCTCGGGCAAGCTGACCCCGACTCCCTTCGACGAAAAGATCGAGTGGACCTACTACGAGCTGTGGCACCACCAGGGCCGCCGCGCCCGCATGGGCACCTCCATGATGGGGCCGGACTACACCCAGTGGCACGGCTTCTACGAGGTGGCCAAGAACTTCTACATGGAATTCGTTCCCGAAGCCGAGCACTTGATGCCAGGAGTAACCGCCGAGGTCATGGCGTCCGACTACCACAAGTGGACCAAAGGACTGACGCCCGAACAAATCCAGCAGCAATTGGACTTCTATAAGAAGCGCTACAACCAGTAGGGAGAACAACAGGACTGTAGCGCCAGTGTCCCCGGCTGTCGCGGCGGCGTCCCGCCGCCATTGCATCTACGCAAACACGTTGGGGTCCAGTTCGCTGAAGAAGGTCTGGTGCAGCCGGCGCACCGCTTCCGGCACGTCGTCTTCCTCGACCACGAAGGTGATGTTGATCTCCGAAGCCCCCTGCGAGATCATGCGCACGTTGATATCGGAGATTGCCGTGAACACCTTGGCGGCGATGCCCGGCGTCCGGCGGATGTTCTCCCCCACCAGGCAGACAATCGCCTTCCTGCCTTCGTATTTCACATAAGCCAGTTTCTCAAGATCGGCCGCGACCGCCGGGATGGCCTCGTTCGAATCCACGGTCAGCGAGACGCTGACTTCCGAGGTCGAGACCACGTCCACCGGGCAGCAGTGCCGGTCGAAGACCTCGAAGATGGACTTCAGGAAGCCGTGCGCCATCAGCATGCGCGCCGAGACCACGTCCACCACGGTGATGCGCTTC
>JAHFUA010000094.1 GCA_023265315.1 Acidobacteriota bacterium
GCGCCGCAGTCACCAATTGGACGAGCCTCGGCCCGCGCGAAGGGCGCCAGCACGGCGTCGGGCATCTGCGCTTCGCCGGTGTGCAGATGGGGGCGCTCGCCACAGCCGTCTCCACCCCCAGGCTGCCGCTCGACCGCATTAATCCCGCTGGAGCGGCCAATGGGACCGTCGATCTCGAATGGACCGGATCCCCCAAAAACCTGGAGGCGACCTTCGTGGTCGATGTGGAGCCGCCGGCCAATCCACGACCGGGACAGTTGCCGGTCACAGCGCGGCTGCAGATGGTCTATCGCGGCCCGCAGGCGGCGCTGGACATTTCGCAGTTGAACCTTGCCACGCGTGCCACACGGTTCAGTGCAGCCGGCGTGCTGGGTTTGACCACCGCGCGGCTGAGCGTCACGCTCAACACCGGCGACGTCGCCGAGCTGCAGCCGGTGCTGGCGGCGTTTCACGGGCCGGCGATTCCGGTGGAAGTGCACGGGCGCGCCTCGTTCACCGGCAGCGTCAGCGGCAGACTGGCCGGCCCGACCATCAGCGGCCATCTCGAAATCTCGGATTTCGATACCGACTTCGCCGCCGGCCAGATTGCGGTCCCCCCAGGCTCTGGAAGGCCCGCTGCTGCTCCCCGGCGCACGCATTGGGACTCTGTGAGCGCCGACCTGGTGTACTCGCCCAGCGAATTGTCGTTCCACCGCGGGCTGCTGCGCCGGGGCGCCGCGCAGGCCCGCTTCGATTTGAGCGCCGGTCTGCGGGATGGCGCACTGGAAGACGCCAGCCCATTTCACGGGAGCGTGAACATCGTCGGCGCCGACCTCCAGGATGTGCAGGTGCTCGCTGGTACCACTTATCCCATCACCGGGAAGCTGTCGTTGAACATGACCCTGGGCGGCACACGTGCGCGCCCCAGCGGCCAGGGAACGGTGGAGATTGCCGGCGGGACGCTCGCGGGCGAGTCCTTCCAGCGGTTGCGCGCGGCTCTGGGGTTGGCAGGCCGCGAGGTGGAACTCGACGACATCGTGCTCACCCACAACGGCGCCCAGGTCCGCGGGAGCCTCGCCTACAACTTCGGCGATAGCGGGTTTCACTTTGACCTCACGGGAACCAATTTCCAGCTCTCCAAGTTCCCGCGGCTGCAACGGCCGCGCCTGACGGTGGCCGGCGTGGCGGGATTCCATCTCCAGGGAGCGGGCACGGCCGCGGCTCCGGTGATCAACATCGAGCTGCACATTCACGACCTGCTGCTGAACCAGGAACAGGCCGGCGATTTCGACCTGGCCGGAGTGACCCGCGGGCCAGACCTGCACCTGACCGCGCGCTCGCATTTTCAGACGGCGGAGCTGGCGATCGACGGCGATATCCGCCTGCGCGGGGATTTTCCCGCTGACGTTACTCTTCGCTTCTCCCACCTCGACATCGATCCCTTGCTGCGCGCGTATCTCGGGGGCAAGGTCACTGGCCATTCCTCGATCGCCGGTGCCCTGGACCTGCGCGGACCGCTGCGCCGGCCCCGCGACCTCAACCTCACCGGCCACGTGGACCAGTTCTCCGCCGAGATCGAGAAGGTCGGCATCGAGAGCGAGGGCCCCATTCAATTCACGCTGGCCAACGAATTCCTCACCCTCGATCATCTGCACTTGAAAGGGTTCAACCGTGCGCAGCGGGGGCAGAACGGCACTGCCGGCGCTGGTCCGACCAGCGACATCACCGCCGGAGGCGTGATCCAGCTCGGCGAAGACTACGAGATGAATTTCCGCGCCAGCGGCGTGCTCGATTTCGGGCTGTTGCAGAGCTTCAACCCCGACCTCGCGTCCTCCGGCAAGATGGAGATCAACGTTGCCGTCACCGGCACCCTGTCGCGCCCGGAGACCCAAGGGCAGGTGCGCATCAGCAACGGCGCCATCTCCTACATCGACCTGCCGAACGGGCTGAGCAACATCAATGGCACGCTGGTCTTCAACGACAACCGCCTGCGCGTGCAATCGCTGACCGCGCAGACCGGCGGCGGAACGCTCACGCTGGGCGGCTTTATCAACTACTCCCATGGCCTCTCCTTCGACCTGACCGCCACCAGCCAAGACATCCGCTTGCGCTACCCGCCCGGGATCAGCTCCTATGCCGATGCCGACCTGCGCTTCAGCGGCACGCCCAACAATTCCCTGCTCGCGGGGACGGTGACCATCACCAAGTTCGGCGTGAGCCCGCAGTTCGACTTAGCCTATTACCTGCAGCGCTTCACGCGAGCGCCCAAGGTGGCCAGCCCGCAGTCGCCGCTGAACAACCTGCACTTCGATCTGCATATCATCACGGCCCAGGAACTGCAGGTGGAGATGTCGATGGCCAAGCTCTCGGGCAACGTTGACCTGCGGTTGCGGGGCACGGCAAACCGCCCGGTGCTGCTCGGGCGCGTGGACATCGCGCAAGGCAACATCGACATCGCCGGCACCAAGTACCACCTGGAGCGCGGCGACCTGCTGTTCAACAATCCCACCGCCATCGCGCCCGTGATCGACGTGGAAGCCACCGCCCGGGTGCGCGACTACGACATCAGCCTGGGATTGCACGGACCCATCGCCCGCCCCAGCGTCAACTACCGGTCCGACCCGCCGTTGCCGACCTCGGACATCATCGCGCTGTTGGCCCTGGGCCGGACCCAGGAAGAGGCAGTGCTCAGCCAGGCGCAGCCCAGCCAGAGCTTCACCGAGCTGGCCTCGAACGCCATCCTGGGCCAGGCGCTGAACACCGCTCTGAGCGGACGGGCGCAGAGGCTGTTTGGGGTGAGCCGCATCAAGATCGATCCCCAGGTCGGGGGGGCCGAGAACAACCCCAACGCGCGCGTCACCATCGAGCAGCAGGTCTCGGACAAGGTGACCGTCACCTTCATCAGCAACGTTTCGCAATCAGCCCAGCAGATCGTGCAAGTGGAATACAACATCAACCGCCGCCTATCGGTGGTGGCGGTCCGCGACCAGAACGGCGTGCTCTCCTTCGACGTCAAATACCGGCAGCGCAAGCGCTGAAGGTGAGCCGTTTGGCGGGCCCCTTCGACAGCTTTGCTTCGCTCATCTGCGTCAGGGCAGGCTACAACCTGAGCCCGCAGAGCCTGCCCTGTGGGGGGTCGAAGGGCGAAATTCCGAGCGCAGCGAGGGACCTCGATGCCCAAACCGCTCTTACGGAGAATTCTTTCCGCGGATCACTGCATTCCCGCCTGCGACCTTCTAAGATTTCAATGTCCCCGCCGGGTCGCCGGGCCGGGGGCGGCACATGTACGATCTTCCGCAACCCGATGCCTACCGCGATGAGCGGCTGCTGATGGTCGAACAGCAGCTTCGCGCCCGTGGCATCCGTGATGAGCGCGTGCTGGACGCGATGGCGCGGGCCCCGCGGCACGAGTTCGTTCCCCAGGAGCACCGCGGGGAAGCCTACGAGGACCATCCCATTGCCATCGGCGAAGGTCAGACCATCTCCCAACCCTTCGTGGTGGCTGCCATGCTGGAGGCGTTGGCGCTTCGGCCCGAGGATGTGGCTTTAGAGGTCGGCACCGGGTCGGGGTATGAAACCGCGGTGCTGGCGGAGTTGGTGGGCACGGTGTATTCGATCGAGCGGATCGCCAGCCTGGCGGAGCGCGCCACTGCGGTGCTCGAGCGGCTCGGGTACAGCAACGTTACCGTCGTCCACGGAGACGGCAGCCAGGGCCTGGCGGAAGCTGCGCCCTTCGATGCCATCGTGGTCTCGGCGGCGGCGCCGCAGGTGCCCAGGCCGCTGATGGACCAATTGCGCGACGGCGGCCGCCTGGTCATACCCGTGGGCAGCGGCTTCGCGCAAAACCTCCAGCTCGTGCGCAAGATCGGCGGTGCTGCCACTACCATGTACCTGGACGGCGTCCGCTTTGTCCCCCTCATCGGCCGCGAGGGCTTCCGCGAGGGTGAGTGGATTGGGTAATTAATTTGCTGAAAAGCAATCAGCGTTCAGCAGTCAGCATTCAGCCAAACAGCAGGGCTATGGCAGTTTTGGCTGAGTGCAGACTGCCGAATGCTGAGTGCTACCCTCGGCCGATCCGATAGAATCTCTGCGTGGCTCTTGCCCGCAATCTGCGCCTGACCCTCGACATGATCAAGTGGGAGCACTCCATCTTTGCGCTCCCCTTTGCGCTGGCCGGGGCGATGCTGGCAGCCGAAGGCCTGCCCACCTGGCGTCAGCTCTGGTGGATCCTGGTGGCCATGGTGGCGGCGCGTTCGGCGGCCATGGCTTTCAACCGCCTGGTGGACCAGTCGCACGACGCCGCCAATCCTCGCACCCGCGCCCGCGCCCTGCCCGCCGGGCTGCTCTCGCGGCAGTTTGTCGCCGGGTTCGTCGTCCTGTTCTGCGCGGTGTTCGTGCTGGCCGCGGCGGAACTGAACCGGCTGGCGCTCGTGCTCTCGCCGGTCGCGCTGGCCATCGTGCTGCTGTATTCCTACACCAAGCGCTTCACCCGCTGGTCGCACCTGATCTTGGGGTTTGCCGACGGCATCTCGGCGCCGGCGGCCTGGATCGCCGTCCGCGGCTCCCTCGACTGGCGCATCGTGATCCTGGCCGCCGCCGTGACCTTCTGGGTGGGCGGCTTTGATGTCCTCTATGCCTGCCAGGACTACGACTTCGACCGCCAGGCCGGCCTGCACTCGATCCCGCGCTTCGTCGGCATCCATCGCGCGCTGTGGGTGGCGCGCGCCTTCCACCTCCTGATGATCGGACTGCTGCTGTGGCTGGTGTTCGCCCTGAACCTGGGGGTGCTGGCCATCCTGGGCGTCGCGATCGTGGGCGGGTTGCTGGCCTACGAGCATTCCCTGGTCCGCCACCAAGACCTCAGCCGGTTGAACGCCGCTTTCTTCACCATGAACGGCGTGATCTCGGTGGTGTACTTCATCTTCATCGCTGCCGACCTGCTGCTGCGGCGGTAGCGGGGGCTCATTTGGCCACGCGCGCGAGAAGCGGTCCGAGGATCGCCAGCAGAAGCACGTAGGCGGCCGCCAGCGGGCCGAGCCGAGGCTCGATGCCCGCACCCAGACCAGCGATCACGATCGAAAACTCGCCGCGTGCGATCAGCGCCATTCCCGCTCTCCAACCTCCCTGCCGGTCTATGCCTGCGCGCCAAGCTGCCCAGTGTCCCAGCAGCACCTTGGTCAGCGCGGTGACGATGCCCAACACGATTGCGAGCGGCAGGACGGGAGGAAGCGTCGCCGGGTCGATCTGCAATCCGAAAAAGAAAAAGAAAGTGGCGGCAAACAGATCGCGGAGCGGCGCAACCACCCTGTGAGACTGTTCGGCGATGGGTCCGGACACAGCGATCCCCACGAGAAACGCCCCAATGGCTGAGGACACGTTAAAGCGCTGCGCTGCGCCGGCCACCAGCAGCACCGTCCCCAACGTCGTAAGCAGGAGGATCTCATCCGATTCGTGCGCTGCCAGATCGCTCAGTCGATGGCCGTACCGCAGCGCTACCACCAGCACCAGGGCAACAGCGGCGATCGCGATCAGCATCGAGATCGCAACCTTCAGCGCGCCACCGCCCACGAGCAATACCGCCACCAGGGGCAGATAGGCAGCCATGCCCAGGTCCTCGAGCACCAGCATCGACACGACCAGCGGAGTCTCGGGATTGTTCAGACTGCGCAACTCGGCCAGGACTTTGGCGACGATCCCGGAGGAAGAAATGTAGGTCACGCCACCCAGGAGCACCGAGGGCAGAGGCTTCCAGTGCAGGAGAAAACCGGCGATGAGGCCGGGCGTGAAATTCAAGACGAAATCGACTATGCCGGCCGACAACCCCAGGCGGAGGTTCTTCCTCAGTTTCTCGCCGCCGTACTCCAGTCCCAACATAAACAGCAGCAAGACCAAGCCGATCTCCGCCCCCGTGGCGATGAAGCTCTCGCTGAATTCGAGCGGAGCCAATCCGCCTTTTCCGAAGGCAAGACCAGCCACGAGATACAGAGGAATGACGGAAAAACCCCAGCGCGTCGCCAGGCGAGCAAGAACTGCCAGGCCAATGATCGCGAGGCCCAGCTCAATGAACAGATTGGAAATGTTGTACGCCGTCGCAGGCATGCGTCGCCCTCAGAATAAATGTACCCGCTTTAGCTGAAACCGGATACTCGCGACACGCCTACAATGAGGGCAGCACGATGTCTGACTCGCTCCCCAAGACCGTCTTCCACGTGGACATGGACGCCTTCTTCGTGTCGGTGGAGGAGCTGTTCGACCCCTCGCTGAAAGGCAAGGCGGTGGTGGTGGGAGGGCAGCGCAATGAGCGTGGAGTGGTCTCGGCGGCTTCTTACGAAGCACGCAAGTTCGGCGTGCACTCCGCCCTGCCGCTACGCACCGCCGCGCGCCTGTGTCCGCACGCCATCTTCGTGGACGGACATCCGGAGCGCTACCGCGAGTATTCGCAGAAGGTGTACGCCGTGCTCGGACGTTTCTCGCCTAAGGTGGAGATGGCTTCCATCGACGAAGCCTACCTGGACATGACCGGCACCGAGCGCCTGCACGGGCCGCCGCTGCGTGCCGCCCATGCCCTGCACGCGGCGATTCAGCGTGAAACCCAGCTCAACTGCTCGATCGGCATCGCCACCTCGCGCCTGGTCGCAAAAGTTTCTTCGGACCAGGCAAAGCCCAACGGCGTGCTGTGGGTCCTGCCAGGACAGGAGGCGCGCTTCCTGGCCCCACTCGAAGTCCGCAAGATCCCCGGGGTGGGCAAGGTGCTGGAGAAGAGCTTGCACGATCTTGGCATCTACAAGGTTGGCGACCTGGCCGCACTGGAGGAATCATTTCTCGATGAGCGTTTCGGCGAATGGGGACTGGCGCTGGCCGGCAAGGCGCGCGGTCTCGACGCCGGCGGCTGGTTCGATAGCGAGATCGGCGCCGCCGGGCAGTCGAAGTCCATCAGCCACGAGCACACCTTCAATCAGGATACGGCGGATGCCGAGCAGCTCGAGTCCACCCTGGCGCGGCTCAGCGAGATGGTCTGCCGGCGCCTGCGCGAACACGGGCTCCACGCCCGCACCGTCCAGCTCAAACTGCGGTACAAGGATTTCTCGACCATCACGCGCGCCCGCAGCCTGCCGCGAGCGACCCAGGTGGATGGCGAGATCCTCGAGCAGGTGCGCGCTCTCTTTCGCGCCAACTGGAAGCCGGGGGCGCAGGTGCGCCTGTTGGGCGTGCACGCCTCGTCTTTCGAGGCCGCAGAAGGGCAGCTCGGGTTGCTGGACGGCAGAAAACACCAGCGCTGGCAGCAGGCCCTCTCCGCCGCCGACCGCCTGCGCGACAAGTACGGGGAAGACGCCGTCTCCCTGGCCACCGGTCTGAAGGGCGGGTTCCGCGAACGCACCCACGAGAACCCGGCAGGGCTTCCGGGCAAGGGTCCCAAGAACGGCTGAAGGTCACTTTTCGCATTCCGCTTGTCAGGTCGTAACACTCTAAAAACCGGGCTGTTTTCACTATTCCTGGTGCAATGGAGCAGCTACTCAGCTTATAATCAGCTCGGGTTGGGCAAGTGAAGCGCCGTTCTACTCATTGAGTGAAGTCCCTGCGAGCTAAAAGCGGCTCGGGGGATTTTTCTTTTTGGGAAGCTCCCATGTCCAGCGACCAAAGATTCTCACTTGTTCGGATCTACGATGTGAACGGAGTGGGGTCGAGTAAGGAGTATCAGCAGCAAAATGGCAGAGAAAGAACGTGGCACCGTAAAGTGGTTCAACGCCACCAAGGGATACGGTTTCATCCAGCGGGAACAGGGCGGAGACGTGTTTGTGCACTATTCCGCCATCCAGTCGGATGGATATCGCTCTCTCAATCAGGGCGACGCGGTGGAATTCGAAGTGCAGGACGGTCCCAAGGGCCTGCAGGCCGCCAACGTCACCCGTCTGTAGCTGTTCCCGTAACAGCCGATCACCAGAGACGCCAGCGCCCTTGTGTGTTTGCGCACCGGAGAAGGCTGACGTCGGTCCGCCGGCTAAGGTATGATTTGCCTTCGGGATGGCACAAGATTTCCAAACTGATGATCCCCGGCTGGATCCCATCCACGAGAAAGTCCTTGCCCGCGAGCGGCTGAGCGCTGAAGACGCTCTCACCCTCTACCGCACCGGCGATATCCTCGCGGTGGGATGGCTGGCCAACCACCTGCGCGAGCGGCTGCACGGCAACAACACCTACTTCAACGTCAACCGCCACATCAATCCCACCAACGTGTGCGTGGCCGCGTGCCGGCTGTGCGCCTTCGGGCGCAAGAAGGACGCTCCCGGCGCTTACACCATGGCGCTCGAAGAAGCCTGGCAGGCGGCAGCTTCGGGCTATACCGAGGCGGTCACCGAGTTCCACATCGTGGGCGGGCTCCATCCCGACCTGCCGTTCGAGTATTTTCTTGACCTGGTGCGCGGGCTCAAGGAGCGCTTTCCGCAGGTGCACATCAAGGCCTTTACGATGGTCGAGGTGGCGTATCTCGCCAAACGCGCCAAGCTCTCCACCCGGGAAACACTGGAGCAACTGAAAGCGGCAGGCGTGGATTCGTTGCCCGGCGGCGGTGCGGAAATCTTCGCCGACCGCATCCGGCACATCATCTGCGACCACAAGATCGACGGCGACCAGTGGTTGGAGACCGCGCGCCTGGCCCATCAGCTCGGGCTGCGCTCCAACGCCACCATGCTCTACGGCCATATCGAGCGCGACGAAGACCGGGTGGACCACCTGCTCAAGCTGCGCGCCCTGCAGGATGAGACCGGAGGGTTCCAGACCTTCATCCCGCTGGCCTTCCATCCCGCCAACACCCCGCTCCAGCACCTGCCCACCACCACCGGCCTGAATGATGTTCGGCAGATCGCGGTCAGCCGCCTGATGCTGGACAACTTCGCGCACATCAAGGCCTACTGGCAGATGCTCAGCCCCAAGATCGCGCAGATCGCGCTGCGCTTCGGCGCCGACGACCTGGACGGCACCGTGATCGAAGAGAAGATCTACCACGATGCCGGCGCCACCACGCCCCAGGGGCTGCGCCGCCAGGAGCTGGTGCGGCTGATTCGCGAAGCCGGCCGCGAACCCATCGAGCGCGACACGCTCTACCGCCCCGTCGTGCGCACAGAGACCTCAGTGACTGTCAGCGTGTGAAGGATTGAGTCCTTGAGCCATTGGATCATTGAGCCCTTGAACCCCGGGGCGGCGTTTTGCTGGTTTTTCAATGACTCAATGGCTCAATCGCCCAATGGCTTGATCCCCAATGGCTCAATCCCAAAATGCAACTTGCACTTTTCCGGTTGCGTCTATACCCAGAGGTGTAAAATTTCTATGGAGTCGTTGTAGGGCGCGGACTTGGCCGCGGGATCGCACCCGTATCCGAGGTCTCCATGAATGTCCATATCTCCTATAAGACCGCGAAGGCTCCCGATCTCGAAAAACAATTTAACCACCAAATCGAAAAACTGGGACGCCGGCTGCAGCTTTTCCGCCCGGAACTGGTGCACTTGAAGGGGATCATCGAGCAGAGCAGGACCCGCGAAGGCGTGGTGGTCTCGCTGAACTTGCGGCTTCCCTCCGGGCAGATGGCCTCGCAAGAGGCCGGCCCCACCGGGATCGCGGCGGTGAAAGCCGCATTCGGCGATCTGGTATCGCAGCTCACTCGGCACAAGGATCTTTTGCGCTCGCAGCAGCGCCGCCGCCTGTTGCGCCGCTCGGTGCGAGAACAATCGCTGCCTTCGGTTCCGTTCGAGAAGACGCCCGCAGCGGTGCACCCGCCCATGGTGTCGGCGGAGGACATCAAGTCCTACATCAACGCGAATCTCTCGCGGCTGGACCGGTTCGTGGAGCGCGAACTGAGGTATCGCGAGGCCAACGGTTTCCTGCAACCCAACCTGGTCACCCGCGAGGAGGTAGTGGACGAAGCCATCGTCGCCGCCTTGGGCGACGAGGAAGAACGACCGGAGTTGCTGTCGCTGGAGCGCTGGCTGTACCGGATGGCCATCCATTCCATCAACCGGATCGCCTCGGGCAACGGCGAAGCGGTCTCGGCGGTGCCGCTGGAGACCTCGGCGCGCAAGCAGAACGTGCGCGGCAGCGACGAGCCGCAGTTGCAGTACCATCAGCCCGACGAGATGCTGCTGCAGTCCGACGTTATTGCTGATCGCCGCATGGCCACGCCCGAGGACGTCGCTGCGTCCGACGAGATGATCGACATCGTCGAGGGCGCGCTCAAGGGCGGCAGCCGCGCGGAGCGCGAGGCCTTCATTCTCTATGCCTTCGAGGGCTTCACGGTGCGGGAGATCTCGGCCATTTCCGATCGCAAGGAAGACCAGGTGCGCGCTTTGATCGAGGCTGCCCGCTACCGCCTCCAGAAGGCGCTGCCGGTCTCGCACTGGCGTGACAAACTGCTGCAGCATTCCAGAATTGCCTGACATCGCATCACAGGGGGAACCGCGATGATCACTCGTGAAGAACTCCGCCACTTGGCGCAGGTCGAATCTGCGGAGAATTCCGCTGTCACCTTCTATTTCCAGCCGCAGACACCGCAGAACAAATCGCATCGCGAAGAACAAATCCAGGTGAAAGACCTGGTGCAGGACGCCTTGCGGCGCGCCGAAAAGAACGGCAACAACCCCAGCGTGCGTGCCGACCTGAAGCGCATCCTCGAACTGGCCGAGCAATTGCACGGCAACCACGCGCGCGGCAAGGCGGTCTTCGCCTGCTCGGGGAAGAGCATCTGGCGCGAGTTCGACCTTCCCAAGCGCCTGAAGCGGACGCAGCTTTACGTGGCGCACCGCTTCCACCTGCGGCCGTTGGCGGCCGTGGCTGCGTCCGCGCCGCGCTGCTGTGTGGCGCTGATCGACCGTGAGCGCGCCCGTCTGTTCGAGCTGTGGATGGGGGAGGTCCGGGAACAAGCCGAAATCGTCGACCCGTTGCCGCGGGTCGGCCGCACCGACGGATTCAGCGGCTACGACGCCGGCCATAACGAGCGCCATGTCGAGAACCAGGCCATGCGGCACTTCAAGAACGTGGCCCAGCGCCTGCATGAACTGCACAACGCGCGCGGCTGCGACAGCTTCATCGTGGGCTGCCGCGAGGACCTTTGGCCCCAGATCGAGCCTCACCTCCACACCTATGTGCGGCAAAAGATGCTGGGACGCTTCGCCATCGATCCCGCCCTTGCCACCGCCGAGCAGGTGCGGGAGCAGGGGTGGCGCATCCTCGACGAGCGTGAGGCTTCCGAACGCCAGGCGCTGGTCCGCGAAGTGATGGGCGGCGCGCAGCGCAACGGACGCGGCAAGGTCGGACTGCGCGGCGTGCTGGAAGCGCTGGAGCGCGGTGAAGTGCAGACCCTGCTGTTCGGGGAAGCCTTCTACGCCCCCGGAAGCGAATGCAGCAACTGCGGCCACCTCGACAGCAACCTGGTGGACACTTGTCCGGCCTGTGGCCAGAGGATGCGCGCACTCGAGGATGTCACGGACGCCATCCTGCGCCGCGCGCTGGATGGCAATATCGCCGTGGTGTACATCGGGCCGGACCCGGAGTTCGAAAAGGCCGGCAAGATCGGCGCCCTGCTCCGCTTCCGTGCCGACCAGACCAAGTCGGGGAAGATAGCGGGATAGCACTCAGCATTCAGCAGTCAGCACTCAGCCGAACCAGGCCGGCATGCAGCCGGCCTTTTGCCTTTTGGAGCACATAGCTGAAGGGCAAGAGCCAGAAGCCAGAAGCTAGAGCTAGCCGCCAAAAGCTGACTGCTGAGTGCTTTTGCTATCCTGTGCGCGTCTCTCAGGAGATCACCATGTCCATTTCCCGCCGCGATTTTCTTGCCGCCGCCGCCCTGGGTTCAACCTCGATGGCCATGGGACTCAGCGCCGGCTCGCAAGAGAGCAGGCACATCGCCCGGCCCGCGCCCGCCGGCAAGCGCCCGGCATTGATCGCGAAGAACACCGGGCTGCACTCGCTCGATGCGGCCTACGACCTGCTTCGCCGCGGCGGCGACACGCTCGATGCCGTCGTGCTGGTCTGCAAAGCGCGGGAAGATGATGCCAATGACCAAACCGTGGGTCTCGGCGGGCTGCCCAACGAGGACGGCGTGGTCGAGCTGGATGCTTCGTGCATGCACGGCCCCACCCGGCGAGCGGGCGCAGTGGGCGCAGTCAAGAACATCAAGAACGTCTCGGTACTGGCCCGCGCCGTCATGGACCACACCGGCCACGTGATGCTGGTGGGCGAAGGCGCCGAACGCTTCGCCGAGAAGATGCGCTTCCCCAAGGAGAACCTGCTCACCGAACGCTCGCGCAAGATGTGGCTGCTGTGGAAGGAAACCATGTCGCATCAGGACTGGTGGGGACCTGGGCTGAGCGACCCCAACTGGAAGCCTCCGGCGCCGCCCACGTCGGAGGAATGGCGGCGGAAGAGGGAACAGATGGAGCAGGTGGCGGCGGAGCTGGGCATCGAGCCGGAGTGGCGCGAGTACGCCATCGAACGCGTGCTCCATCGGCAGCACGGCACCATCCATTGCTCGGCGGTGAATGAAAAAGGCGAGATGTCCGGCATGACCTCGACCAGCGGCCTGGAGTGGAAGATCGCCGGCCGCGTCGGCGACTCACCCATCATCGGCGCCGGCTGTTACACCGACCAGGACGTGGGCTCGGCCGGCGCCGTCGGCAATGGCGAGGAGAACATCCGCGTGGCCGGCGCGCATACCATTGTGGAGAACATGCACCGCGGGATGTCGCCACTCGATGCCGGCATGGATGCTCTTCAGCGTGTCACCCGCCTCTACAACAACGACAAGACCCGCCTGCGCTACATCCAGATGGTCTATTACATCCTGCGCAATGACGGCGCCTACGCCGGGGTCTCACTCTGGAGCCAGAGCTACACCGGCAAGCGCGCGCAGTTCGCGGTGCACGACGGCAAAGCACGGTTGGAAGACACGGTCGCCCTGTTCGAAGGGGCGTACATCGAGTGGCCGCCGGTGCCGAAACTGCCGGAAGGGAAGTAGTGGCGGACGGCGGGACGCCGCCGCGACAGGAAAGGCCTCCCATTCCTAGGAAGCCTTTGCTTTTGGCCGACGACCAACGACCGACGACCAACGACTGCCTTTACGCGAACCTCACCTTCACATCCGGCTTCTTCTCGAGATGGATGCTCTCGATGAAGCGCACCTTGCCAGTGTTGAGGGTCAGCACGATGGATGATGTGCGCGCGCCCTCGCCGAAGAAGCGCACCGGCCGCATCAGCGCGCCTTCGGTTACGCCCGTGGCGGCGAAGATGATGTGCTTGCCCGGCGCCAGGTCTTCGGCGGTGTAGATTCTCTTGACGTCCTTGATGCCCATCTTGTGGACGCGCTCTTCCTGCTCGGGCTTGGTTAGCATCAGGCGGCCGACCATGTAGCCGTTGAGGCAGCGGATAGCGGCGGCGGTGAGCACACCTTCCGGCGCTCCGCCCGAGCCCATCACCGCGTGCACGCCCGCGCCGATGACGGCGGCGGCTATGCCCGGCGAGAGGTCGCCATCAGTGATCAGCTTGATGCGCGCGCCCGCCTTGCGGATGTCGGCGATCAGCTTCTCGTGTCGCGGGCGATCGAGCACCACGACCACCAGGTCTTCGACGTCGCGCTCCAGGCGCTTGGCGATGTTGTTCAGGTTGTCGGCAACGGGCGCGTCCAGGTCCACGCAACCCTTGCATGAGGGGCCGACAACGATCTTGTCGAGATAGCAGTCGGGGGCGTGCAGCAGCCCGCCTTTCTCCGACGCGGCCAGCACCGTAATCGCGCCGGGCGAGCCGGTGGCGCAAAGGTTGGTCCCTTCGAGCGGGTCCACGGCAATGTCGATCTCGGGGACCTTAGTGCCGTCGGGGAACTCGGCCCCAACCTTCTCGCCGATGTAGAGCATGGGCGCTTCGTCGCGCTCGCCTTCACCGATGACGATCCTGCCGTTCATCGGGACGGTGTCCATGGTCTTGCGCATGGCCTCGGTGGCCACCTGGTCGGCATATTTGCGATCGCCCTGGCCCATGGTCTTGGCGCTGGCGATGGCGGCGTTCTCCACCACGCGCAGGAATTCCAGGGCAAGGTCGGTCTCGATGTTCTGTCCGTAGCTCTTGGCGATGGCTTTGGCGGGCTGAGATGAGATGGTTGCCATAAGTGCCTCCGGGAATGGTTGGGATCGCGGGCTCCTGGCGGTTGGGGAACACCAGGCAGCACCGCGCATGATGCGCCTTCGGCGCGGAGGGCGTCAAGGAGTACAGAGCGCACCGAGAAAGGCTTTGCGGAAATCCGCGTTTACCGCGTCAATCAGCGGCGGAGAAGTTCAGAACGCGT
>JAHFUA010000095.1 GCA_023265315.1 Acidobacteriota bacterium
GCGCGTCCCGATGACCTCGTCGTGCTGGTTGCGGGCGACAGCAAGCCCGCAGCGCATCCGGCGGAGGCGACCGTGCCACCCGAGGTCAAGCTGCACGACGTAGCCGTCTGTACCGCCGCAGGCGCGCTGCGCCTGGCGCTGGCGCAAAAGTACGCCGATAAGCACGGCGCGTTCAAAAACAAGAAAGATTTCCAGTTCCTCTGGGTCACCGACTTCCCCATGTTCGAGTGGGACGAGCAGGAGCAGCGCTGGGCGGCAGCGCACCATCCCTTCACCTCGCCCTACGAGCAGGACTTGGTGAAGCTGGAGAGCGATCCCGCGGCCGTCCGCGCGCTCGCCTATGACGTGGTGCTGAACGGCACGGAGCTGGGTTCGGGCTCGATCCGCATCCATCGCCAGGACATCCAGAAGAAGATCTTCCGCGCCTTGGGCATGAGCGACGACGAAGCGCGCGCCCGCTTCGGCTTCTTTCTCGAGGCGCTGGAGTACGGCACGCCTCCGCACGGCGGCATCGCCCTCGGCCTCGACCGCATCGTTATGCTGCTCGCCGGCGCCGACAGCCTGCGCGAGGTCATCCCCTTCCCCAAGACCGCCAAAGCCGTGGACCTGATGGTGGACGCGCCCACGCCCGTCAGCAACGCCCAGTTGCGCGAGCTGGGGATCGAGGTGAAGAAGGGCAAGGAGTAGGGCTTCGTATCAGGGCGCGGCTGTATCCATTCGCCTGTCATGCTGAGCGAGTGCGGGCCGGTTTTGCCCGCACGAGTCGAAGCACCCCTACCTGCGCGACACTGTCGAGTAATCTTCGCCCCATCCTCCGCCGCTCCGGCTACAATCGAATCCTCCCATGGGCAGAATCCACGTCCTTCCCGAGCATGTGGCCAACAAGATCGCTGCCGGCGAGGTGGTCGAGCGTCCGGCATCGGTGGTGAAGGAACTGCTCGAGAACGCGCTCGACGCGGGCGCGCGCCGCATCCGCGTGCAGGTGGAGGCGGGCGGCAAGAGGCTCATCCAGATCACCGACGACGGCTGCGGCATGGTGCGCGACGACGCCCTGCTGGCCTTCGAGCGCCATGCTACTTCCAAGATCCGCGACGCCGAAGACCTGCTGAATGTGGCCACGCTCGGCTTTCGCGGCGAGGCCCTGCCGTCGATTGCTTCGGTCTCGCGGCTGAGGCTCGAAACCTGTGCCGCGCCCCCCGAATTCTCCGGGACCATAATTAAGATCGCCGGCGGCAAGATTCTCAAGGTCGAAGAAGCCGGGCTGCCGCCGGGGACGTCGGTCACTGTCCGCGACCTCTTCTTCAACACCCCTGCGCGCAAGAAATTCCTGAAGGCGGAATCCACCGAGCTCTCGCACATCGCTTCGCTGGTGACGCACTACGCGCTGGCGCATCCCGACAAACACTTCGAGCTGCACTCGGCGACCAACGCCATGCTCGTGGCTGCGCCCGTGGCTTCGCGCTCGGAGCGCATCTATCAGGTGTTTGGCAAGGAGACGCTGGACCAGCTTCTGCCCATCGCGGCAGCGGCGCGGCTCGAGCACATCGGGCTTCCCGAGCCGCCGCCCTGGAGGCGCGGCGAAGACTACCAGCGCCCCGAGCCGGGTGAGGTGCGCGCGACCGGATTCGTCTCGCGGCCGGAGATCCAGAAGCTCAACCGCAACTCCATCTTCGTCTTCGTAAATGGCCGCCTGATCCGCGACCGCATGATGCAGCACGCGCTCACCGAGGCCTACCGCAACATCCTGCCGCCGACCGTCTTCCCCGTAGTGCTGCTGTTTCTGGAGTTGCCCGCGGGCGAGGTTGACGTGAATGTCCACCCGTCGAAGACCGAAGTGCGCTTCCGCCAGCAGGGGTTCGTGCACGACTTTGTGCGCGACTCGGTGCGCGCCGCGCTGATGAAGACGCGTCCTATCCCGCAGTTCACCACCGAGATCCACGCCCAGCCCACCGCCGCGCCGGCGCTCTCGCCGATGATCTCTCCGCGCCCCGGCGCGCAAGCGGCCGTAGCCGACGCGGGCTTCAGGCTCGAGCCTCCGCCTATCCCGCCGCGCAATGAGCGCTTCCAATTCGGCGAGGGGATCGAGATCACCGCCAATGCCGCTGTCGGGATGTGGCCGGGACGGGGAGAATACCAAGATCCCTCGCTCGTCAAAACCAACTCGCTCGGGATGACAGTCACCGGAGAGTGTGGAGGGATCATTGACGCAGGCCATGAAAACGGTGACGGCGTCTCGCTAGCGTCGCTGGCCCCGCTCGGCCAGTTGCGCGACTCCTTCATTCTGGCGGTGAACGGCGAGGGGCTGTGGATCATCGACCAGCACGTGGCGCACGAGCGGGTGCTGTTCGAGCGGGTGCTGCGCCAGCGGGCCGCCGAGCGGGTCGAGACCCAGCAACTCCTCATGCCGCTGATCGTCGAGCTCACGCCCGGCCAGCAGGCCGTCTTCAGCGAGATTTCCGACGAGTTGCGCCGCAACGGCTTCGAGGTCGAGCCCTTCGGCTCGCGCACCATCGCGGTGAAGGCTTCGCCCGCGGGCGTGGACGCCTCCGACGTCGAGCGCATGCTGCACGAGCTGCTCGACCAGGTGGACCGCGAGTCGCAGGCCATCAACCTCGAGCAGGTGCGCACCCGGATCGCGGCCTCCATCGCCTGCCACGCCGCCATCAAGGTAAATACGCCGCTGGAGAAGAACAAGATGGAATGGCTGCTCAAGGAGCTGGCGCGGACCCAGTGTCCCATGTCCTGCCCGCACGGCCGCCCGGTGCTGCTGCGGTATTCTGTGAGGGAGATTCAGAAGGCGTTCAAGAGGATTTGAAATCGTTGGTGGTCGTTTGTCGTTGGTCGTTAGCGGATCTCGCCAACGACCAGCAGCCACCGACTAACGACTTCCCATGACCGACCCCGAGCTCTACGAACTTCGCCGGCACAAGTGGCGTCTTGACGGGCGCCCGGTGGGCAACCTCGAAGACGCGCGCGAGTTCCTGGAGTCCGTCGGTCTCTGCCTGATGTATCCGCTATCTCCGCAGGATCCGGACATGCGCGGGCGCGCGCAGATCGTCCTGCCGACCTTCATGGGCGCCTTCGTCGGCGGCGAGGAGAACGTCCCGACGCGGCAGAGGGCATTCGCCGATCCCCGCGCCCACCAGGCTACCGAGCTCGCCGTGCGCCTGCTGCGCGAGCGCTCCGCCTATGAAGCCAGCGTATTCGGAGAGGACAATTTCCTGGTCGCCGCCTCGGTGTTCCCTTATTTCTACGCGCTGGCGGGGGACCGCAATCCGCGCCAGGAGCCGCGCTCGGGCCGCTCGCTTTCGCCGCTGGCGCAGGATGTGCTGGCCGCCATCCAGCGCGCCGGCCCGGTCACGAAGCGGCGTCTCGCCGAGATGCTGGGCGGTGACCTGTCGGAGGCGGCGATGGACCGCGCGCTGGCCGAACTGGCGGCGCGGCTGCGCATCACCCGCGTCGACTACAACCCGCGCGAGGGCTCCTCCTGGGACGTGCTCTATCGCTGGGCGCCCGAGGCGGTGAACGAGGGCATGCACCTCTCGGTCGCGGTGGCGCTCTCGGCGCTGCTCTCCCAGTACCTGGACTGCGTGATCGCCGCCGACGAAAAAGAGATCGGGGACGTTTTCTCGCCGCTGATCGCGCGCTCCAAAGTGAAGGAGGCACTAAACGCCTTGCTGGCGGCGCGCGAGCTGGAGTTCGTGCACGTCGGCAAACGCACGCTGGTGCAGGTGGCGCCGGCACGCACGACGGAGAGGCCAAGGAATTCACGGCGCCGCGCATGAGTATGCGCAAGAAACTCGTCATCGCCATCGACGGCCCGGCGGGAGCAGGCAAGAGTACGCTGGCGGCGCGGCTGGCGCAGAAGCTCGGTTACATCAACCTGGAGAGCGGAGCCATGTACCGCGCCCTGGCCCTGAAGGCGCTCGCCTCCGGCGTCGGGCTCGAGGACGAAGCCGCGCTGCTGGCGCTCGCCCAAGGATCGCGCATTGAGCTGCAGCCTGCTAGCGACGGCAACCGCGTGCGGCTCGACGGCCGCGACGTCTCCCAGCGCATCCGCGAGCCGGACGTGACCGATGCCGCCTCCAAGCTGTCCGTGCATCCCGGCGTGCGCGCGTGGATGGTCGCCCGGCAGCGCGAGATGGGCGCCCAGGGCGGGATCATCATGGAAGGCCGCGACATCGGGACCAAGGTTTTCCCCGATGCCGAGGTCAAGATCTTTCTCGACGCGGCGCCGGAGGTGCGAGGCGACCGCCGCTTCCGCCAGAAGCCGGACGGCAGCTTGCCGCCGGAAGCTGTGATTGCTGAACTGCGTGAGCGCGACCGGCGCGACCGTACGCGAGCCGCTTCGCCGCTGGTGCCGGCGCCCGACGCCGTGATCATCGATTCCACCGACATGACCATCGATGAGGTGATGGCACGCGCCGAAGCCATCACCGCCGCCAGGCAGAAACAAAAAGCAGCCACCCATTAGCACGGATCACCAAAGGGCCCGATCATACCGCCGAGACGCCGAGTCCGCCGAGGTTGAGCGTTTTGCGGGCGTGACCAATGCGAAGCCGAGCGGGAGCCCGCAGCCGAAATCCCGAGCGAAGCGGGGGATCTTAACCCCGGGTTGCCTCTCTCGGCGTTCTCTGCGTCTCGGCAGTTACTCTAACCTTAACGAACGCTGTCATCCTTCGCGAGGTGAAGCCGAGCGGAGGATCTGACGGAAAGGCCGGCGCCGCCGATGCGCGTGGTGCCGCCAATATCGTCAGATTCTCCCGCCTCCCTTCGGTCGGCGGAAGAAAGACAGGGTGTAGGGGTAGCATCTGGCATGAAGGTCTGCGCTTCCTCCGGGCTACACCTTTCTTGAATCCGCTCTAAGAATCCGCGAACATCCGTGCCAATCCGTGGCGTTCTTACCCCTTTCTGATCTCGATGTCTCCGCGCTCGGTGGAGAGATGGATTTGCGGGCCGCCGCTGCCGACCGACCCGGTAGCTTTTGAGTCGTGCGTCCGGTTTTCGACGTCCACGCCGGCGAAGTCAGACGAGATCTCGCCGCGCGTGGCGTGGGCGTCGAGTTGGAAGGCGGCGTTGGCCGGGAGCACGAGCTGGATGCGCCCGCGCCGGTTGGTGATCTGGATATTGCCCAGCGGCAGCTTGCCCGGCGTCAGCTCGATATCGGAATTGTTGTCCTCGATGTGGACGTTGCCGGTGAAGTTGTCCAGGCGAATATCCTTGGAGCGGGTGATCACGCGGGTGGGGCCGGCCAGCGAGCTGGCCCGCAGATCGCCGGATTCCAGCACCAGCTCGCCGTCGAGCTTGGCGATTTCCATGTCAGTGCGCGACGACTGGAAGTGGACCGAGTTAGCGATCTTCGCCAGCCGCGTGGTGCCGAAGAAATCGCCGGTCAGGCGCACGCTGCCCTGAAGGTTCTCGACGTTCACGTCGCTCACCCGGCCGTTCAGGCTGAAGTCGCCGCGGACGTTCTCCGCTCGCACCGAGCCGCCCCGCAAGTTGATGCTGACGTTGCCCTGGATGCCGCCAACTTCCACGTCGCCATGGCTGTTGCTGATCTTGAGGTCGCCCGTCCGGTCATGGACGGCAACGGTACCGCGCGCCGTGG
This sequence comes from Acidobacteriota bacterium, assembly GCA_023265315.1. Classification (GTDB taxonomy): domain Bacteria; phylum Acidobacteriota; class Terriglobia; order Terriglobales; family Acidobacteriaceae; genus JAHFUA01. Next base: position 5,609 of record JAHFUA010000095.1, read on the forward strand.
CGATCTCCGCCGCTGCCTTGCGCGGCAGGAAGATCTCCAGATTGGTGTCCACGCGGTGATTGCCGGAAGCGCCGGAGGTGTTGGCGTTCACCGTCACCTGGTCGCCGGCGACTGTGATCGTGGGCTTGGTGGCGGCGTTCACCTTGTCGGCCTCGCTCTGCGAGTCGGCGATGACCTTCTTCTGCACTGAGACCTTGATGTTGTTCTCGTCCCAGGGGACCAGGCGCACTTCACCACGGTCGGAGACCACGCGCAGGCTGGCGCCGGCGGGGAACGCCTGCTGCAGCTCATCGGTGTAGTTGTAGGGAGTGCCGAAGAGCAGGAAACCGGGGTGGTCGTCAATTTGAAAGAACTCGTCGCTCAGGGCGCCGCGATAGTGCCAGGCCGAACTGGCGCCCAGTCCCAGCATCACCAGGAAGATCAGAAACATGATGCCACCGAAGCCGAGGCCCCGCGGACGGTAGCCGCGACGCTGTGCGTCGTAATGCTCGGCCAGCTTGATCAATCCCCACAGGATGATCATCACCGGCCAGTAGCGGGCGAACAGGTAGCCCAGCCGTCCCCAGCTCAGGTAGCCGAGGTTGCCGAGCAGGAACAGCACGCCGAGAACGATGAGCACAATGGGACCCGCTACCGAGCGCCGGCGATACATCACCGGGGGCGGTGGGGGCGTGGTTGGAGGGTTTGGGCTAGCCATTTGACACCTGCTGTCCATCGGAGGGCGGTGGCGCACCGCCGCCTGGATTGGGGCCGCCCGGCGGGGGGGCCCCGGGCCCGATCTGCGAGACATCCACATGCCCGGTCAGGGGCGCATTCCATTGCAGCAATTTGACGGTCCCAATCACGATAAGAAGAATAGGCCACGTCCTGCCGATGCCGTACATCGTGTACTGATCAACCAGGAAGAGCACCCCCAGGGTAATGAGCACCAACGGACCGATATAGCCGCTACAGCGGCAGCGAGCGCAGGAACAGGTGCGATTGCGGCGATAGCCGTTCATGCTGCCCTCCCGGCACGACGCGCGAACAACCACACCCCAATGGCAATCAGGATGATCGGCCACATTCTCCCCATCCAATGAAAGCGGAGTATGCCGAGATTATCCAGCAGGAACACCACCCCGAGCCCGATGAGCACAATGGCGGCCGTGGGTATGTGCGGGCCGTGCCTTGCGCGTTCGCTCGCCGGTCCCGGGCTGGCGGGGGCGGAGGTTTCCGAAGCCGGCAGTTGCGCGCCCAGCCCAAAAGGATCGGGCAAGGGGCGGCGTTCCTGCATCGCCTTGGCCGTGGCATAGGCGTCCCAGACCATGTAGAAGTAGAAGAACGCGATCAGCAGACCGAAGAAGACGTTGCCGCCGCTGCGGTCCTGCGCCCAGATCAGGCCGGCGAAGATCAGCACGTGGATCAGACCTTTCACCACCTGGCCGTTGTAGATGGCGCCCACGCCGGGGATGAATCCCAGCAGCGTCGCGGCCACGGGGTTCGGCCCGCCGGCCGGCCCGCCGGCGGCGGAAACCGCACCGGGCGGCACTGCGGCGGCCACCCCTGGAGGCAGCGTGCCTTCCACCCGCGACGCCAGGCAGTCTTCGCAATAGATCACCCCGCGCACATCGTGCTTGCATTGCTCGCAGACCGCCTTGCCACAGGTGCGGCAGTAGGCGACCGCGGGGACTTCGTTATGGACGGCGCAGTTCATGCGGCCCTCCCCTCGGGAATGGTATACACGGAATCGTCGAGCCAGGTTCCGGCTAGCACCACCGGCTCATTCTGCCGGCTGTAGCGGTCCTGCTTCCGGTCGGGGTTCCCGCTGGTGTTGTCGTCCCGGTACTTACGGTCTCGAGGCTTCTCCAGTTCCTTTTTGCGCTGTTCCTGCTGATCTTCCTCCCGGGTGGCATTCCGGAACTCACGCACCCGCGACTCGATCTCGTACACGAGGCGGATGTTCTCGTAATACTTCAGCGCCCGGGCGGTGGTCTCGTTGTAGGCGCGCGTCAGGTTTTCCTGGATCGCGCTGGGACGCAGGTCAGCCGCCCGCAGGCTCGAAAGGTGCAAGCCGGCGGCGTTCAGCAGCACAGTGATGGAGAAGAAAGCCATCCCCAGGGAGAGTGCGAAGCGCGGCTGCAATACGGCGGAGAACGCCGGGGCCAGAGGCCGTGTCCACTGGCGCAGCCGGTCCCGCCACGAACTGGTGGGAGAGGCCTGGCGGAGGGAAGCGGCGGCTCCAGCGCCGCTGGTGGCGATCAGGATGTTGAGCACCAGGTTGCGCGGAGGCTCGACCTCCGCCAGCGACTTCAGCCAGCTCATCCCCGCCTGGGCTCCGGCCAGCAGCGGCCCGCAGTCCGCGCAGGCCGCAGCATGCGCCCGGAACCCGGCCAGAAGCGGCTGGCTGAGAGCGCCGTCCAACGCCTCGGAGAGCAGGGCCTCAAACTGGGTGCAATCCATTCCGCCTGGGTGTTCGCCGTACATTAGCTCACCTGCCTATAGGTACGAGAAAGGTGGCGCGCAAGTTCCGCGCGTCCCCGGTTAATTCGTGACTTCACAGTGCCTTCCGGAACCCTGAGTACCTGGGCGATTTCCCGGTATTCCAGCTCCTGGAGGTCGCGCAGGATCACCGCCTCCCGCAACTCGGGCGAGAGCTTCTGCAAGGCCTGGTGGACCGCCCGCTGCGTCTGCTGGGTATGGACACCGGCATCGGGGCTGGGGCCCAGGTCGGGAAGCTGCTCGCCCAGGGTAAGCGCATCCTGGTGGCCCGCCGGCGCCGATTCCAGCGAGTCGGTCATGCGGTCGTGCTTGCGGCGCCGAAAATTGTCCACCAAGAGGTTGCGGGCGACGGTGGTGACCCAGGTAACCAAGGCGCCCTTGGAAACATCGTAGCTTTTCAGCGTGCGGTACATCTTGATGAAGACCTCCTGGGTGAGGTCTTCGGCGTCCTCCGCCGTGCCCGCGAAACGATAGCTGACGTTGTAGATGCGGCGGTGGTACAGGCGCACAATCTCTTCCCAAGCCGCGGCGTCGCCGCCCAGGCAGCGTTCCACCAGTGCAGCGACGGCTTGGGTGTCTTCCAACCCGGCACTCCTCAGAACCCCGGCTCGCGACGTCTGCGGATAATTACGGATAAAAGCGGGCAGAAGTTCAATGGTTTCTAGAGGAAAGCTCGCAGGGAATTGTAGCAGCAGGGGAACGCGACGCCGCCGGGCGAGAACTCGTACAATGTCGGATTCGGGATTCGGAGGTGCGCCATTGGCGGCAGAGGCACGATCGTTTCACGCCGGCAAAGTGGAGAAACTGGAGCGGGAGTTGTTCGAGGCCTACCAGCGGCGAGACCTCTCAGGCTTGGACCGCATCCTCGACGACGAATATGTCTTCATCGCTCCCAACGGCCAGGTTCGCACCAAAGAGGCGGTGCGGAGCTTCAGTTGGCCGCAATACGAACGGCTGGACGTCGACGAAATCCGCGTCCGCGTCTACGGCGAGGCAGCCGTCGTGACCGCCCGCGTCACCCTCCAGGGCCAGTCCCCTTTGGACAGCGTCACTGGCGTGTACCGGAATACCCGCGTGTATGTCCGCCAGCGGGGCCAATGGCGCGCCGTCTCCGGACAGAGCACCAGGGTGGCGTGAGATGAGGCGCCCGGCCTCGCACGATTCCCAACCCATGCGGGTGGAAGCCCCCGCCTTCAGGAGTGGAAGCCGCCGCCTTCAGGCGGGGGACAAAGGGCGTCCACAATCTCCTGGGCTTTAGCCCCCGAGATCCTGTCGCCAACCTGGCGCAATGGCTCGGAGTGAGACCGTGAGGGCGAGATGAAAGACACGATGAGTTCAATGCCGGCCGTGCTGATACGCCTGCTGGTCGGCTGGGTGTTCGTGGTCGAGGGCATTCTGAAATTCTTGTGGCTGGACGATCTGGGAGTCGGGCGATTCGCGACCATCGGCATCCCTGCACCGCACTTCACCGCTCCCTTCGTCGGCCTCATCGAAATCGTTTGCGGGGCGCTGGTGATTGTCGGCCTGTTCACCCGTCTGGCGGCGCTTCCGCTGCTGATCGATATCAGCGTGGCCATCCTTTCGACCAAGGTCCCGATCGCCATGGGCCACGGCTACTGGCGATTCAATCTGCCCCAGCTCAAGCACTACGGCCTCCTCAGCATGCTGCACGAAGCGCGCACAGACATTTCGATGGTGCTGGGGCTGATATTCATACTGATCGTCGGAGCCGGCTCGCTGTCGATTGACGCCGCTCGCAAGGGGAGACGCCGGGAAACGGTATCATTAGGAACTGCTCCACGCGGCGGTGGTCAATCTATTCTCGATAAGGAGCATCCGGGTCAATAGCGCGGTTGATCATCGCAACCAGCTCCCGCATCTGATGCTGCGACAGCCGGCGCGGGAGCCGTTCCACCAGATCCTTCTTCTCGACTACCGAGATGAAATGAGCCTTCACGAAAGAAGGCTCCGGTAAACCAGATTCGCCAGGCTCCATGCGCTTGGAGGTTGGTCCCTCCGCCCCGTAGCTGCCGAACGGCACTGCGAGGACGGAGCCCACACGTTCACTTGCGTTTCGCTGGTCTAGCGACACAATGACCACGGCGTGCCTCTTACCGCCGGTGCTGGCATACCAGATCTCGCCGCGCCGGGGTGACTCAGAGCTCTTGGTCAAAGTCGATCCCACCCGCTGCCGACGCAAAGTCGTGAGCGATGGTATTCTCTTCCGCCGCTGCGCAAGGCTCCAACTCATCGAAATATCGAGCGGTGGCGGCTGCCAGGCGCTGGCGGTTCTCCAGTTGGCGAACCCTGCGGATTACGGCATCCACTGCCTCCGCCAGAGTGGCGGACTCACCCGATGCCACTTTATCCTCAAGGAATTTCAGTGTCTCCGCAGACACAGTGGTCGAGAGCTTTGCGCGGTTCGCTTTGGCGTGCGCTGGGCGCATGGCAATAATGTAGCAGATGATTTGTCATCTAATCAAGCATCCATTATATCCTCTATTTTAGGAGATTTGTTGGAAAGGTCGTGCCCTGACACGTGATCCTCCAGGAGGCCTATTTCGTGAGCTGATGCCGCTACTCCGCCGTGAAGTAGTCCACCGTGACCGGGCTCTCGAACAGGGAATAATCGCGGGTAACGACGGTGATGCCGCTATCGGTGACGAAGTAGCGTTCCTTATCGGCTTCGGGGTCGAAGCCGATGACGGTGCCTTCGGGGATGTGGACGTCGCGGTCGATGATGGCGCGGCGGATGCGGCAGTGCCGTCCCACGTTGACGTGGGAGAAGATGATGGAGGAGTCCACGTCGGAGTAGGAATTGATGCGCACGTCGGGGGAGACAATGCTGTTGCGCACCATGCCGCCGGAGATGATGCAGCCGGCCGACACGATGGAATCGATGGCCACCCCCATGCGCCCGGGCTCGCCGAAGACGAACTTGGCCGGCGGATACTGCCGCTGGTGAGTGCGGATGGGCCAGGCCTTATCGTAGAGGTTGAACACCGGCGAGACCGCCACCAGGTCCATGTTGGCTTCGTAGAGAGACTCCAGGGTTCCCACGTCGCGCCAGTAGAGCGCTTCTTTCTTGTTCTCGTCCACGAAGTTGAAGGAGTACACGCGGTACTCCGCGGCCATGCGCGGCAGGATGTCCTTGCCGAAGTCGTGGGCGGAGTTAGAGTCCTCGGCGTCCTTGAGCAGCACCGGGATGAGCACGTCGGTGTTGAACAGGTAGACGCCCATGGAAGCCGAGACCAGGCGTGGGTTGTAGGGTGAGCGGGTGTCGGTGCGCTCGGGCTTCTCCTCGAAGCCGACAATGCGGCCCTCGCGGTCAACATCCACCACCCCGAAGCGGTAGGTCTCAGTGGGATCGATGAGGATGGTCGCCAGGGTGACGTCGGCGGCGGAGGCGAGATGCTGCTCCAGCATCCGTCGGTAGTTCATCTTGTAGATGTGGTCGCCCGACAGGATGAGCACGTGCTTGGGCTGCTCGCTGCCGATGGAGTAGATGTTCTGATAGACGGCGTCGGCGGTGCCCAGGTACCAGTTCTCGCTCACCCGCTTCATGGGCGGCAGGATCTCGATAAACTCGCCCAGGTCGCGGGCCACGATGTTCCAGCCCTCGCGGATGTGGCGGTTCAGCGACAGCGCCTTGTACTGGGTGAGGATGTAAACGTGGCGCAGGTCGGAGTTGATGCAGTTCGACAGGGTGATGTCGATGATGCGGTAGTTGCCGCCGAAGGTGACCGCGGGCTTGGCGCGGTCGCGCGTCAGGGGATAGAGGCGCTCTCCCGCGCCCCCGGCCAGCAGGACTCCCAGCGTGTCTTTCATCGCCGTAGGCAGAACGCCGCCGTCTGGCAGCGAGCAAAAGATGGTAGCAGAAATGAGGAGTACCGAGTACCGGGTACCGAGCAACAGCTTCTTTCGAGAAACGAGAAACGAGAAACGAGAAACGAGAAACCAGAAACCAGAAACCAGAAACCAAAGCCAAGAGCCAAAAGCCAAGAGCGAAATCCTTCGCCGTCACCGATCGACGCTGATGCGCAGCGACTTCAGGAACTTCTGGTCCTGGGCGTTGATCTTGAATTCGACCTCATTCTTGCGCGAGGCGGAAGCTGGCCGTCGGACGCTCTTCTCGTCGTCGTCGCGGCGGTTGAAACCGATGGTGGCTTCCAGCACCAGGAAGACGTCGTGGCCTCCGGCCTTGATCCTGGAGATGACCTCTGCGATCGGCTCGGATTCAGACAGAGATTCGTTGATCGCCTCGCCGAGCTCCTTCATGAGCTGCTTCAGTTTGTCGTCCACGGGCCCTCCCTCTTGCCGGCGACTCGCGCTCGGCGGGAGACTATCACGTTCGCCGGCAATTGTTTAGATGCAAGAGGCAGGGAGTGGGGAGCATGGAGGAGGCTATAATCGCCGGTGTGACCGAGGTTTCCAGTTCGCGCCGGCGGGGCTTCCGCTGGGGATGGTGGGGCGCCGCCGTCACCCACGTCAGCAGCAACCTGGTGCGGAAAAGCCGGACGGTGAACGCCCTGACCGCGGCGGCACAGGGCATGCTGGGCTCCGTCAGCAAAGTTGGCCACCTGCTGTGGCTGGAAGTGACCGGCCTGTTTTTCGTGGCCTTCGCGGTGATCGGAGGCCTGGCCGCCTGGCACGAATACGCGAAGCACAAGGTGCTTTCCGGCCGCCTCGGCGCCGCGCTATGCTTTATGGTCATTTTCGCCTGGTTCGGCGTGAGCTCATTCTGGCGGGCCCGGCGAAGGGCATGATCCTCCCAGAAAGCAGTTGTCATGTCTCAAGAGACGAAGGCCGCAACTCCTCCCCGCGCTGAGACCCAACCCGCGCAGACTACTTCCAAGATCGAGGTCAGGCCGCTGTACACCCCCGCTGAGATGCAGGACTGGGACTACGACCGCGACGTCGGCTATCCCGGCGAGTTTCCCTACACCCGCGGAGTGCAGCCCACCATGTATCGCGGACGGCTCTGGACCATGCGCCAGTACGCCGGCATGGGCGACGCCGAGGAATCCAACAAGCGCTACAAGTACCTGCTGTCGCAGGGGACCATGGGGCTGTCGGTGGCCTTCGACTTGCCGACGCAGATTGGCCTCGATTCCGACCACCCCATGGCCATAGGCGAAGTGGGCAAAGTCGGCGTGGCCATCGATTCCATCGAGGACATGGAGCGCCTGTTCGACGGCATCAACCTGGAAAAGATCTCCACCTCGATGACCATCAATGCCACCGCCTCCATTTTGCTCGCGCTCTACATCGCGGTGGCCAAGCGGCAGGGCTCGGAGGTGCGCAAGCTCCAGGGCACGGTGCAGAACGACATCCTGAAGGAGTACATCGCGCGCGGGACGTACATCTATCCCATCCGGCACGCGATGCGGATCGTCACCGACCTGTTCGCCTACGCCAACCGGCAGGTGCCGGAGTGGAACACCATCTCCATCAGCGGCTACCACATGCGCGAGGCCGGCTCGACCGCGGTGCAGGAGGTCGCGTTCACCCTGGCCAACGGCATCGCCTACGTGCAAGCGGCGATCGATGCCGGCCTGGACGTGGACCAGTTCGCGCCGCGGCTCTCCTTCTTCTTCGCTGCGCACAGCAATTTCCTGGAAGAGGTGGCGAAGTTCCGCGCTGCACGGCGCATGTGGGCGCGCATCATGACGGAGCATTTCGGCGCCAAGAATCCGCGCTCGCTCATGCTGCGCTTCCACACCCAGACGGGCGGGGTGACGCTGACGGCGCAGCAGCCGGAGATCAACATCGTGCGCACGGCTTTGCAGGCGCTGGCGGCGGTGCTGGGCGGGACGCAGTCGCTGCACACCAACTCCTTCGACGAAGCCCTGTCGCTGCCCACCGAGGAGGCCGTCCGCATCGCGCTGCGCACGCAGCAGATCATCGCC
>JAHFUA010000096.1 GCA_023265315.1 Acidobacteriota bacterium
CTGCGGCGCCAAAATCGCCAGCACGGCATCGCAGTTCGGGTCCTTGCCTACGATCTCCACAGCTTGCACGTAGCGAGTCGCATCGGCGTCGCCGATGGTATCCACCGGGTTGGCATGGCTCCAGTGCGGCGACAAGAGCTGGTCCAGTGCCTCGATAGTCTCGGCGGAAAGCTCGGCCAGTTCGCCGCCTTCCGCCATGAGGAAGTCGGAGGCCAGCACGCCGGGCCCGCCGGCGTTGGTCACAATCGCCAGGCGCGGTCCGCGGGGGCGCGGCTGCTTGGCCAGCACTTCCGCCATGTGGAAGAGGTCGGAGATGGTATTGACCCGCAGCACGCCGCAGCGCCGGAAGGCGGCGTGCAGGACCTCGTCGCTGCCGGTCAGGGCCCCGGTGTGGGAGGCGGCCGCGCGCGCCGCCGCTTCCGTGCGCCCGGCCTTGATCACGATGATCGGCTTGGTCATGGCCACCTCGCGCGCTGCCGAGAGGAAGGAGCGTGCGTCGCCGATCGATTCCATGTACATCATGATGCAGGAGGTCCTGGGGTCATCTCCCAGGTAATAGATCAGGTCGCCCCAGCCGACATCGAGCATCGAACCTACGGAGACGAAGGCGCTGAAGCCCACCGTCTCGCGCAGGCTCCAGTCCAGCACGGCGGCACACAGCGCGCCGCTCTGGCTGACGAAGCCGACGCTGCCCGGGCGCGCGGTTTCCGTCGAGAAGGTGGCATTCATCCCGCTTAGCGGCATCATCACCCCGAAGCAATTAGGACCGATGATGCGCAGGCGGCCACGCCGCGCCTCCGCCAGCACCTGTTGTTCGAGTTCCAGGCCCTTGGGTCCCGTTTCCCGGAAGCCGGCGGAGATGATGATGGCGCCCCGCACTTCGGCTTGCACGCATTCCTTGATAATCTCCGGCACGGTAGGCGCGGGGGTGGCGATCACCGCCAGCTCCACCGCTTCCGGCACCGCGGCGATGTTGGAATAGGCCTTGATCCCCAGCACGCTGGGGCGGCTGGGATGGATGGGAAACACGATCCCGCCGAACGGGCTGGTGATCAGATTGCGAAGGATGTTACGGCCTACACTGCCCGCCTTCTCCGTGGCCCCGATCACGGCCACGCTTTGCGGCGCGAAGAGCGCGTCCAAAGGCCTTTGCTCCGAGCGCAGCACGTCGTGCGCCGGGTGGGTGACCGTACCGCCAGGCTTGCTTGCCAGATCTTTCTTGATGCTCGTGCTCATGATTGCACCAGCGGGACAGTCTACCGTGTCCCCTCATGGGCCGGCTGTGACGGACGGCACGAATTTGTGTTCTTCGACCTTGTTCATTGATTCGGGGTGCGATGCCTGGGGCCGGGGTGCCGGCTCCCGGGGGTGACCTGGCCTCGCGACTTGCCCCGATCGGCGGGGGAGGCGGGTTTTATTTCGGGAACGGGTTTTCTGTTTGTGAACGCGGTGTCCGACCGCCGTCCTGGGGAGCCGTTCTTGCATTCGACGCACCAACAACTTACGAACGCGTGACGGCTGCGGTGCTGGCATGTCACTTGCACGCACTCTGAACAATGTCAGGGGAGCCGACTCCCTCTTCAGTAACGTGTCCTCTGCGCGTGCTGTTCGTCGACGACTGCGACGACGACGTCCAGCTCTCGATCCGCGTCCTCGACAAGGCAGGCTACGCAATCCACCCGCATGTGGTTGCAACTTCGGAGCAGTTTGGGCGGGCTCTAAGCTCGGGCAATTACGACCTGATCCTCTGCGATTACCGCTTGCCGGGATGGAATGGCGGGGATGTGCTCTCGATGGTGCGCGACTCCGGCAGGGAACTTCCCGTGGTGCTAGTGACCGGGACCCTGGGCGAAGAGACGGCGGTGGAGATGATCAAGCTGGGCGCGGTGGATTTCGTGCTCAAGCAGAGGCTCTCGCGCCTGCCGCTGGCCATCCAGCGCGCCCTGCGTGAAAAACAGATCCGCGAGGAACGCAAACGAGCGGAAGAACGGCTCCACCTCTTCGGTCGCATCCTGGAGTCTTCAACCGAGGCCGTCGCCATCCTCACGCCCGAGGGGCACTTCAGTGAGCAGAATGCCGCTCACCAGGCGCTAACCGAGTATTCCATCGAAGAACTGCGCAGCCACACGCCGGCGCTGCTGGTAGGAGAAGCTGCCTTCCAGGAGCACTGGCTGGGGGTGCTGGCCGGGGGCCCGATGGAGCAGGAGTCACGCATCCGCACCAAGTCCGGTCGTGAGAAGACGGTCGAGGCTTCTGTGTTCTCCATCACCGGCGATGCCGGACAAGTGCTTTGCATCGTGGCCATCGTGCGAGACATCAGCGAGCGGCGGCGCCTGCAGGTGCAGCTCCAGCAAGCGACGAAGATGGAGGCCGTCGGACGGCTGGCTGGGGGCGTGGCGCACGATTTCAACAACCTGCTGAACGTCATCATCGGCTACAGCGAACTCATGCTGGAGCGGCGCAACTCGGGGGAATTCCTGGAACGGGGCGCGCGCGAGATCCGCAAGGCGGCCGATCGCGCTGCCGGCCTCACCCGCCAGTTGCTGGCCTTCAGTCGCCAGCAAGTGCTCGAACCCAAGGTCCTCGACCTCCACGACATCATTTCGGAGATGAAGGATCTGCTGCTGCGCATGCTGGGTGAGGACGTGGAACTGGTAGTGACGCCGGCCGAAGACCTGGGCAGGGTGCGCGCCGATCCCGGGCAGATCGGCCAGGTTATCATGAACCTTGCCGCAAACTCCCGCGACGCCATGCCGCAGGGCGGCCGCTTCATGGTCGAGACCGCGAATTTCGTGGTGGATGAGGCCTTCGCTGCGGAGCATGCCAACATGCCGCCTGGTCCCTACGTTCTTTTGTCGGTCACCGATACGGGCAGCGGCATGACGCCCGAAATCCGCTCACACATCTTCGAACCGTTCTTCACCACCAAGGAGAAAGGCAAGGGCACCGGCTTGGGGCTGGCGACCGTGTACGGCATCGTCAAGCAGAGTGGGGGGTACATATGGGTGTACAGCGAACCAGAACAGGGCGCCACCTTCAAGGTGTACCTGCCGCGTGTGGACGCTCTGCCCGAGCGCTCGCAGCCCGTCCTCGCGCCAGCCGCGAGTTGCCGGGGTTCGGAGACGCTGCTGGTGGTTGAGGATGAAGAAGGGGTGCGCATTCTGGTCCGCGATTACCTGCAGATGAACGGCTACACCGTGCTGGAAGCCGGGCACGGCGAAGAAGCTCTGCGCATCGCCTGCGAGCACTCGGGGGCGATCTCCCTGATGATCACGGACGTCATCATGCCGGGAATGAATGGCCGTGAACTCGCCGAGCGGATGGCCATCCTCCGCCCGGCCATGAAGGTGCTGTACATGTCGGGCTATGCCGAAACCGCGGTGTACCGAAAAGGCGTCCTCGAGCCCGGGGCCCCGTTCCTGCAGAAACCCTTCGGTCCTCCTGACCTCGGGCGCAAGGTTCGGGACGTCCTCGGACCGGAGCGCGAGCCTTCCTTGACCAGCAGCGTTTAGAGGTTGACCCTGCGCAGAGCCGGTTCGGGATACCGGGCCCCGGCGGTTGCGCCGGGCGGGATGGCCTGGTCGATGCGCGCCAGATCCTGGGGGTCGAGCTTCAGGTTCACCGCCTGCGCGTTCTCTTCGAGGTATTTCTGGCGCTTGGTGCCGGGGATGGGAACGATGTCGTCGCCCTGCGCCAGCAGCCACGCCAAAGCCAGTTGCGACGGAGTACAGCGCTTCTCTGCCGCCAGTTCCTCCACCCGGCGCTCCAGCTCCAGATTGCGGCGCAGGTTCTCTCCCTGGAAGCGGGGGTTGTTGCGGCGATAGTCGTTGGCGGGGAGCTTGTCGATCTCTTTAATGGTTCCGCTAAGGAACCCGCGCCCCAGCGGGCTGTAGGCGACGAAGGTGATTCCCAGCTCGCGGCAGGCGGGCAGGACTTCGGTTTCAGGATCGCGCGTCCACAGCGAGTACTCCGTTTGCAACGCCGCGATGGGATGAACGGCGTGGGCGCGCCGCATGGTGGTGGGCGCCGCCTCCGAGAGCCCGAGACATCGCACTTTTCCTTGCTCGACCAGCCGCTTCATCGCCCCCACCGTCTCCTCGATGGGGAGCTTGGGGTCCACGCGGTGCTGGTAGTAGAGGTCGATCGCGTCCACGGCCAGCCGCTTGAGACTGGCTTCGCATTGCTGCTGCACATAGTCAGGGCGTCCGCACACATCGATCCAGGCGCCGTCAGCCGAGCGCACGTTGCCGAATTTCGTTGCCAGCACGACTTCGTCGCGGCGATCGCGGATGGCTTGGCCCACCAGCTCCTCGTTGTGCCCCATGCCGTAAACGTCGGCAGTGTCGAGAAAGTTGATGCCGAGGTCGAGCGCGCGGTGAATGGTGGCGATCGATTGCCCGTCATCGCGCGGGCCGTAGAACTCCGACATGCCCATGCATCCCAGCCCAACAGCGGAGACCTGGGTTTGCGAATGGCCGAGACGCCGGTACTGCATTGCCGGTGCTGCCGTGCTGTGCCTGTCCTTAGTCATGATTGCTCCTCTCCATGAACGCGCAACATTGCGCTGATGCTGAACGCCTTGTTAGTCGAGTAGCGCAGCCGCGGCTTGGTCCACGAACCAGATCAGTCTGCCATCTCGGGGACGAACTCTCGCGGCGGGCACGGGCGCTCCATCTCCGCGCATTACCTGTCGTAACGCGGCCGCTTTCTTGCCGCCCGAAACCAGAAATACAACGTTGCGAGCCGCGTTGATTACTGGCAATGTGAGCGTGAGCCGGTGCGCGTTGAGCTTCTTTACGTAATTGGCGGCGGCCAGGCGCGCCGTTTCGTCGAGCGCAGCCGATCCGGGGAAGAGCGAGGCGGTGTGGCCATCTTCACCCAGCCCAAGCAGAAGCAGGTCGAAGTGCGGCACGGCCGGCGCTGGGACGCGGAACACGCGCCGAAGCTCGCGCTGGTACTCCGCGGCTGCACGCTCCGGCTCCAGTTCGCCGCGCATGCGGTGAATACGCTCGCGGGGGATCGGCGCCTTCACCAGCAGCGCGCGCTCGGCAAGTCCATAGTTGCTGTCCGGATGCTCGGGGGGCACGCAGCGTTCGTCGCTCCAGAAGTATTCGCCTTGGTCCCATGGGACTTGCTTGCGGTACTCGGCCCCGGCTAACTCGCGGTACATCAATTCGGGAGTGGAGCCGCCGGAGAGGGCCACGAAGAAGGTTCCAGCGCGCCCCCCGGCTGCCTTGGCGGCATCGGCAAAGAACGCGGCCGCCTTGCGTCCTAGCTCTCTGGCGCTCTCGCACAGCACCAGTTCGCCCCTTTCCGGCGGCATGGTGATCGCTTTCATGGGCTCACTCCATGGGCGTAGCCGCGTCGTCGTCCGATTGGCTGGGGCTTCTCCATGACTGGCCGTAGTCCATCAGCTTGTCCGCCGCCGCCGGTCCCCAGGTCCCCGCGGCATAGTTGGGGAAGTCGGGCGCGGGATGGTTCTTCCAAGCTTCCAGCATAGGTGTCAGCAGCGACCATCCCAGTTCGACGAACCGGCTGCTGGCGAACAAGCTGGGATCCCCGAGCATGCAATCCAGAAGCAGCCGCTCGTAGGCGTTGGCTGAGGCCATGCCGAACGATGTGGAGTACCGGAAATCCATGTTCACATCGCGCACGCGCGTGGCCGGCCCGGGCCGCTTGGCCGAAAAACGCAGCGCGATACCTTCGTCCGGCTGAATGCGCACCACGATCAGGTTGGGCGGAATAGCGTGTGTGCCCTCGAACAATCGCAGCGGCGGCTGCCTGAACTGCACGGCGATCTCGGTGGCGTGCCTGGCCAGGCGCTTGCCCGCCCGCAAGTAGAAGGGCACGCCGGCCCAGCGCCAGTTCTCGATGTGCAGCTTCACCGCGGCAAAGGTCTCGGTGTTCGAATTCGGATCCACGCCCGGCTCCTGGCGGTAGCCGACGACCTTCTCGCCGCCAATCTGTCCCGGCCCGTACTGCCCGCGTACAGCGCAATGGGGTGTATCCTCGCTGCACAGCGGCCGGATGGCACGCAACACCTTCACCTTCTCCGCGCGGACCGTTTCTGCGTCGAAGGCGACCGGCGGCTCCATCGCCGTCATGGTCAGCAGTTGCAGCATGTGGTTCTGCACCATGTCGCGCAGCGCCCCGGCTTCCTCGTAATAGGAGGCGCGGTTCTCGACCCCCAGCGTCTCCGCGGCTGTGATCTGCACGTGGTCCACGTAGCGCCGGTTCCAGATGGGCTCGAAGATGCCGTTGGCAAAGCGGAATACCAGCAGGTTCTGCACCGTCTCTTTCCCGAGGTAGTGATCGATACGGTAGATCTGCTCTTCGCGAAAGACTTTGCTTAGTTCGCAGTTGAGCGCCTGGGCGCTTTCCAGGTCGTGCCCAAAAGGCTTTTCGATGATGACGCGGGCCCAGGCCTGCTCGGGTTGCGCCAGTCCTGCCGCCTGCAGGTTCCGCACGATGGGCAGGAAGGAACTGGGCGGCACCGCCAGGTAATAGACGCGGTTGCCGCCGGTCCCACGCTCGCGGTCGAGTTCCGAGAGCACACCCGTGAGCTTTGCGTATTCCTCAGGATGGTGAGGGTGGGCTGAGATGTACCGTAGTCCGGCGGCGAATTTCTGCCAGGTTGCGGTGTCCACGGGGCCGCCGAATTCTTCCACCCCGTCCCGCATATGAGAGCGGAACTCATCGTCGCTCATCGGGCTGCGCGAGAATCCCACGATCGAGAAGTTCGGCGGAACCAGATGTTCCTTGAAAAGCATGTAAACGGCGGGGAGCAGCTTGCGCTTGGTCAGGTCGCCGGAGGCGCCGAAAATAACCATGACGCAGGGATCCGGGGTGCGCTCCAGCCGCACCGAGTCTGTCTGCGGTCTTTCCAGGGTGGTGGCGCTCATGCCGGCTTCTTTTCCTTTCCCGTGGCGGCTTTGATGACGTGCCCGCCGAATTCGTGGCGCATCATCGCCAGCAGCCGGTCAGCGAACGGCTCCCGCTCGCGCGAGCGCAGGCGACGCAACAGCGCCAGCGTGATCACGGGGGCCGAGATGTCCAGGTCGATGGCCTCGGCGACGGTCCAGCGGCCTTCGCCCGAATCGGCGACATAGGCCTCGATGCCTTCCAACTGCGGGTTCTGCTTCAGGGCGTCGGCGGTCAAGTCCAGGAGCCACGAACGCACAACGCTGCCGAAGCGCCAAATCTCGGCCACTTGCGCCAGGTCGAGCTGGAATTCCCGCTTGTTCTCGAGGATCGCGAAGCCCTCAGCGTAGGCCTCCATCAAACCGTACTCGATGCCGTTGTGCACCATTTTCACAAAGTGCCCCGCGCCCACTGGCCCTACATGGCCCCAGCCGCGGTCCGCGGCCGGCGCCAGCGTGCGGAAGATCGGCGTCAGGCGCTCGACCACAGCCTTATCGCCACCAATCATGAGACTGTAGCCTTCGGCGAGTCCCCAAATCCCGCCGCTGGTGCCCGCATCCACGAAGTTGATGTGCTTCTGCCGGAGGCTGGCGGCGCGGCGCAGGTCATCTTTGTAATTGCTGTTGCCGCCGTCGATGATGGTGTCCCCGGCGCTCAGGTGAGGCGCGAGCGCCTCGATGGTCTGATCCACGGGATCGCCCGCCGGCACCATCAGCCACACCGCGCGTGGCGGCTTCAACTGCGCGGCCAGCGACGCCAACGAGTCGGCGATCGCTGCGCCCTTCTCAGCGGTACGCCGGGCGGCATCGGGGCTGGGATCGTACCCCACGACGCGGTGCCCGCCCCGGATCAGCCGCTCGCTCATGTTGGCGCCCATGCGCCCCAGCCCGACCATTCCAAGTTCCATCGGCTTGCTCCTCTTGCGCTATGTTTCCTCTAGCTGCCGCAGACCGGCGGCGGTGTCCCGGCCCAACTGCACGCGCAGCACGCGCCGCCCGCGCTGCTGGAGTGCCTGGTAGTCGCCTTCGGCCTGGGCGCGAATCAATTGTGCGAAGGAATAGTTCGTCTCCGGTACGGGCAATTGTTCCGCCGGCTCGTCCACGATCTGCAGAAACACGCCCGTGTTCGGTCCGCCCTTGTGCAGTTGTCCGGTGGAGTGAAGAAACCGCGGACCGAATCCCAGCGTCGTCGCCGCCTGCGTGCGGTCGCGCAGCCTGGTGCGGAGTCGTTGCAAGGTGGACCAGGTTTCCGATGTCGGATTCAGATACGCCTGAATGCTGATGTAGTCCCCAGGCTTCACCGACGACAACAACTCGTTCAGCGCCCGCGCCAGATTACTCTTGTCTGCCGCGTGCACCAGATCAGCGCCGGCGTCTGCGTGGGCGTGGCTGCCTGACGCCGCCATGGCTTTCTTCGCCAGTTCCTTGGCGAGTTGCACGTCGGGCTGGTTGAACGGCTGGATTCCCAGCACTGCTCCGGCGGCAGCCACCGCGACCTCCCACCGGAAGAACTCTTGTCCGAGATCGGTTTTCTGCCGTAGTTGAATGTAAGCGACCGGATGCCCCGCAGCCTCGAGCGCCTTCACCTGGGCGGCAAGCTGGGTGCTTGAGTCGCCTTCGAGCAGCAAGACGGCGAAGAAGCGGTCGTTGCCGTAGACGCCCGGAACCCCAAGCGGCTCGTCGGCCACGGGGACGATGCCCTTGTCGTCTTTGCCGGTGCTCTCCGCGATCAACTGCTCCGCCCAGATGGGGAACGCTGCGAGCGATGGCGATGCCAGGAAGGTGACCTTGTCGCGGCCGGCGAGCGCTAACTCGCCCATGGCCGCGCCCAAGCGCAGCGGCGCGCTCGATGGCTCGGGGACGCAGAACGCGCAGCTTTCGGCCGACTTGAGTCCGGCGTCGAGCAACCGGCGAATGTCCACACCGATGAGCGCCGCCGGGACCAGTCCGAACACGGAAAGCGCCGAATAGCGTCCGCCGACGTCAGCCGGTGCGGCGAAGGTTGCGCGGAATCCGCGTTCCTGCGCCAGCTTCTCCAGCGGCGTGGCCGGATCGGTGATGGCCGCGAAGTGCCGACCCGGCTGCTTGCTTGTCTCGCGCAGCCGCTGCCAGAAGTAATGGAAAAAGGAGTTTGTTTCCGTGGTCGTGCCCGATTTACTGGAAACCAGGAACAGCGTCTTCGCCAGATTCACTTGCGATTCGACGCCGCGCACCGCGCCGGGATGCGTGCTGTCCAGAACAATCAGCTCCGGCCGCCCGCGAGCGTTCCCAAATGTTCGCTGAAACACTTCCGGCGCCAGGCTGGAGCCGCCCATGCCCAACAGCACCACATGGCGGAACCCGTCATCGCGCACGCGATCGGCGAATGCCTGGAGCGCCGGCACCTGCTCCTGCATGGTCTCGGGGAGCGTCAGCCAGCCCATGCGGTCGGTCAGTTCAGGTACTGGTTTCGCCGACCACAGAGTGTGATCCTTGGCCCACAGGCGGCGCGCGAAGCTGCCGCGCTGCCACGCGCCGAGCCGCTCCTCAACCGGCTTCTGCCACTGTTCGAGGGAGAGCGTCTGCGGATCGGCCTGGCTGGCGACGATGCTGCACCGCTTCTCCTCCAGAGACTCCAGCAACTTGTCCATGGATTCGGAGAACGCCTTGACGCCTTCCTCCTGAAGCTTTTCGGTGATCGCATTCAGGTCGATGCCGAGCTTTCCCAGTTGCGCGATGGCCGCTCGTGCCTGGTCCACGCCTTCGGTCACGGTCTCGCGCACCTTGCCGTGATCGCGGAAGGCATTCAGCGTCGCCGGAGGCACGGTGTTGACGGTGTCGGGACCGATCAGCGAGTCAACGTACAACACATCCGAGTACGCGGGATTCTTGGTTCCCGTGCTCGCCCACAGCACCCGCTGCACACGTGCCCCGCGCTTGGCAAGATTCTTCCAGCGCTCGCTGGAAAAAATCTCCCGGAAGCGTTGGTACACCAGCTTGGAATTGGCGATGGCGATGGCGCCGCGCAAGGCCAGCGCCTCGGCGGCGCCGATCTTTTCCAGTGCTTTGTCCACCGCAGTGTCCACGCGGCTGACGAAGAAAGACGCCACCGAGGCCACGCGTTGCGGCTGGAAGTTGCGCTCCAGCCCGCTGATGTACGCGTTCGCCACCGCCTCGTAGTGCGCCAGCGAGAACATCAGCGTGATGTTCACGTTGATGCCCTCTGCGATCAGTGTGAGGATAGCCGGAATGCCTTCCGCAGTGGCGGGAATCTTGACCAGCAGGTTGGGACGGTTTACCGCGTTCCACAGCCGCCGCGCCTCGGCTATGCTGCCGGTTGTGTCCCTGGCCAGCGAGGGCGCGACCTCGATGCTCACGAAGCCGTCCGCGCCCTCCGTCCGGTCGTATACCGGGCGCAGGACGTCGGCCGCGGCTTGTATGTCCGCAATCTCGATGGCGTCGAACAGCGCCGCCGGCGCCAGGTTCGGGTCGCCTGCGAGCAACTGCCGGAGCTGTTCATCATAGTCGGAGCTGCCGGCAATGGCTTTGTCGAAGATGGTGGGATTGCTGGTGAGCCCACTCAGCCCGTCTTCCTTCATCAGCCGCTTCAGCTCTCCCGAAGTGATCAGATTGCGCCGGATGTAGTCCAGCCAGATGGATTGCCCATGGGCATGCAGTTCAAGCAGAGGATTCCTGGTAGGAGTGCTCGGACGTTCTGCAAGCGTGTGCATCTTTCAGACTCCTGTTCTTATCGGTTGCCGGTTGGATGTGGCAGAAGCCGCGTATCGTTCCTCGATGGCGCGGATCTTTCCCAGGCGACGAACGTGCCGCGGTTCCCGGCTGAAGACCGCGCCCAGGAACGCGCGCACCAGCTCGCGCGCGAGTTCCACTCCGATAACCCGCGCCCCCAGCACCAGCACGTTCATGTCATCGTGCTCGACGCCCTGGTGCGCCGAGTAAGTGTCGTGGCACAGCCCGGCGCGGATGCCCGGGACCTTGTTGGCCGCGACGGAAGCGCCCACACCGCTGCCGCAGATCAAAACCCCGCGGTCGGCTTTGCCTTCCAGCACCGCATGCGCGACCGCTTCGGCGAAGTCGGGATAGTCCACTGGCTCGGTGCTGTTCGTCCCCAGATCGGTGATGTCGTACCCCGAACTGCGCAGCCATAGCGCCAGCTCCTGCTTCAGCGTGAACCCGGCGTGATCGGCGGCGATGGCGACCCGCATCGTTCATTTCCTCACGAGCTGCAAGGCGTGTTGCACCACGTTGTCCACGTTGAGGCCGAGTTTTTCCATCACGATCTTTCCCGGAGCAGAGGCGCCGAAGCGGTCTACTCCAATCACCGCGCCCTTTTCACCCACATATTTGTACCAGCCCAGCGTGGCGCCGGCCTCCACGGCGAGCTTGGGAACATCCTTGAGGAGCACCTGTTCCCGGTAGTCGGCCGATTGCTCCTCGAACAGCTCCCAGCTTGGCATCGACACTACGCGGGCCGCGATCTCTTGGCTGGCCAGCTTGTCCCGCGCCGCCAGCGCGAGCTGTACTTCCGATCCGCTGGCGATGAGGATCACGCCGGGGCGCTCCCGTTCGCCCGCCAGGATGTAGGCCCCCCGGCCCACGCCCTCGCGCAGCGGATACTTGTCTGGGTCAAGGATGGGCAGGTTCTGCCGGCTCAGCACCAGGCACACCGGCCCGCGCCGCTCCACGGCGATCCGCCAGGCGACCGCAGTCTCGTTGGCGTCGGCCGGGCGCAGCACCGTCATGTTCGGCATTGCCCGCAGGCTCATCAGGTGCTCGACGGGCTGGTGTGTCGGCCCGTCCTCGCCGAGCCCGATGCTGTCGTGCGTGAACACGAAGATCGAATGGCTCTCCATCAGCGCCGCCAGCCGCAGCGCCGGCCGCATATAGTCGGTAAAGACGAAGAAGGTTGCGCCGTAGGGGATCACGCCACCGTGCATCGCCATGCCGTTCACGATCGTGCCCATGGCATGCTCCCGCACGCCAAAGTGGACATTGCGACCGCCGTCGCTGCTGATGCCGAAATCGCCGTATCCCGCGAGCAGCGTCTTGGTGGAAGGATTCAGGTCGGCGGAGCCGCCGATCAATTCCGGCAGTCGCTTGGCGATAACATTTATTGCCTTGCCCGAGGCCACGCGGGTCGCGAGTCCTGCTGGGTCTGGCTTGAACCAGGGGAGTTCTGCCGCCCAGTCCTTCGGGAGCTCACCGCCTATCATGCGCTCCAGTTGCACGGCCTCGTCGGGATGCTGGCGGCGGTAATCGTCAAGCAAGCTCTTCCACTGCGATTCCCATTGCGCTCCGCGCGCGATGGCCCCACGGAAATGCGCGCTTGCGTCCTCCGGGATGTAGAACGCCGGCTCCAGCGGCCATCCCAGTTTCTTCTTGGTTTTGCGGGTAGCCTCGGGACCGAGCGGTTCGCCGTGGGCTTCAAAGGTGTCTTGCTTGGGGCTGCCGTATCCGATGTGCGTGCGGACCACCAGCAGCGACGGCCGGTCCTTGTCCGCATGCGCCAGACGAATGGCCGCGTCCACCGCGTCGAGGTTGTTGCCATCCCGAACGTTCAGCACCTGCCAGCCATAGCTGCGGAATCTGCGGCGCACATCCTCGGTGAACGCCACCTTGGTAGGGCCTTCGAGCGAGACGTGGTTGTTGTCATACAAGTAGATCAGCTTTCCCAGCTTGAGCGTGCCGGCGAGTGATGCAGCTTCCGACGAAACGCCTTCCATCAGATCGCCATCGCTGGCTATCACATACGTGTAGTGGTCCACAATGCGGAAGCCCGGACGATTGAAGCAGCTTGCCAGGTACGCTTCTGCTACCGCCATGCCTACCGCCATGCCAAAGCCTTGCCCCAAGGGTCCGGTGGTGACTTCGACTCCGGGCGTCACGCCAACTTCCGGATGCCCCGGTGCCTTGCTGTCCCACTGCCGGAAGCGCTGGATTTCGCTGAGCGGCAGGTCATAGCCGGTGAGGTGCAGCAGCGCGTAGAGCAGCATGGAGCCGTGCCCAGCCGAAAGAATGAAGCGGTCGCGATTGAACCAGTGCGGATTCCCGGGATGGTGGCGTAGGAACCGGTCCCACAGCACGTAGGCCATGGGCGCCGCCCCCAGCGGCAGTCCGGGATGCCCCGAATGCGCCTGCTCGACCGCGTCCACGGCAAGGAATCGGATGGTGTTGATACAGAGCCCGTCCAGTTCGTCGGCGGTTTCAGGCGAGCGCTCGTCGTGAGCCAGCTCCAGGTGCCCGCTGGTTTGGACTTCGGAAATTGTCGAAGGCAAAGACTCAGACTTGGAACCCATGCGCGATCACCTGCCGAGAGCGGTTGTGCTGGTTAACGGACGAGTTCGACCATAGCGAAGACCCATTCTTAGATGCGGGAAACAGCACGCGGATACACATTCCAAGAATTTGTGACTTGTGATTGGTGATTGCTGATCGGTGGCGGCCGCGTTCAGGCGGCCGCGATCGAGCTCAGCAACTGCTCGGCGGTAACGATCCGGCCGCCTCGCTGGCGGACTTCTTCGAGGAAGGCTCGTCCCTTGTCTCGATCCAGGGGCTGGATCGCATCTTCCACCACGGTCACACGGTAGCCGCGGTCGAGCAGGCCTCTCGCGGCGGCGGAGACGCAGATCTCCGTTACCACGCCGTAGAGCGCGATCTCCGGCCTGCCAAGCTGCGCCATGAACGCCTCGGTGTTCGGGTTGGTGAACACATCGAACTTTTGTTTTTCGAGAACGATCTGCTGGTACAGCCCAGCATCGGGAAGTTCCGCCCCGTAGCGGTTGGGGATGGTGAATTGTGGTGTGAGCGAGGTCTCCGGAATCTTCCTCTGTCCCGGCGTGCCGGCCAGGCAGTGCGGAGGATACTGACTGAACTCCTCGTCATCAGGCTGGTGCGCATCGGCAGAGGCGACCACCAGCACATGGTGTTGCGCCGCCCAATGGGTGAGCCTCGCCAGCGTCGGAATGATCGTCTCTGCCCCGGGGACATACAACTTGCCCTCCGGCAGCATGAAGTCCACCTGGGTATCCACATCCCAGAAGAT
>JAHFUA010000170.1 GCA_023265315.1 Acidobacteriota bacterium
GCAGGATGCCGGCAATAACCCGGTTCCTGAGGTGGCGGTGACCTTCACGGCGCCGGCCTCGGGAGCCAGCGGCACCTTCACGGGGGGACTGACGACGGTGACGGTGACCACCGACGCCACCGGCACGGCGACCGCCCCAATTTTCACCGCCAACAGCGTGGCAGGCTCCTATGATGTGAGCGCCGCCGTTCTCGGGGTCCCGAGTCCGGCGAAGTTCTCGCTCACCAACCTGGCGGGGCCGCCAGCATCGATCACAGCCAGCGCGGGCACACCCCAAAGCGCCATCATCACCAGGGCGTTCGCAACCGCGCTAGAAGCCACGGTTAAGGACTCCAGCAACAATCCGGTTTCGGGCGTCACGGTTACGTTTACGGCGCCCAGTTCCGGAGCCAGTGGGACGTTCCCCGGTGGATTAATGACGGCGACAGCCAACACCAATGCTTTCGGTGTGGCGACCGCGCCGACCTTTACCGCCAACACCACGGCGGGCGGGCCGTACATCGTGACCGCGACCGCGCCCGCGCTAGCTACGCCAGCAAACTTCTCGCTCACCAACAAGAAAGCACCGACGAAAACGACGCTCACGGCTTCGCCGCAACACTCTCAGCTTGGCCAGTCGGTCACCTTCACGGCATACGTGACCTCCTCGACGGGACTGATTCCCACGGGAACCGTGACCTTTCAACACGGCCATACTGTATATGGCAGTGACACGCTGGATGGATCGGGCCACGCCACCATCAGTACTTCCGCACTACCGCAGGGGATCAACGAGGTTGTTGCGGTTTACGGCGGAAGCAGTAACTTTGCGAAAAGCCGATCTGAGGAGATCCACGTAGTGGTGCAAGGGCGTCGGCGGCGCGGGAAACCGGACGGCGAGGCTACAGGTGATGGATTTCGCGGCGCGCCGCAGGCGGATCAAGTGGATGGAGTCGGAAGTCTGACTACCTGGCGCCCAAGCGCAAGCGCAGGCCAGTTCGGACAAGGATCGGCGGGCCGACGCTGAGCACCGGAGTTCGCCCGATGTCGTAGCGCTGGTTCAGCAGGTTTTCCGCGGCCACGAATACTTCCAGCCCCGAGGTCAGCGGGTGCGAGGCCATCAGGTCCAGGGTGAAGTAGCGACGCAGCAGAAAAGCGTTGAGGTCATCGTCGAACTGCACTCCCACGAAGCGTCCCTGCACCCCGAGCAAGATCCAGCGCGGCTTGCAATAGCGCGCCTGGAAAGTGAACGCGTGGCGCGGGACCTGCGGAATTTGCAGGCCCTGCAGGCTTTGCAGCGCGATGGTGGTCGCGCTGGGAAAGCTCACGACCACGGCATCGGCGTACTGCAGTCCTCCGGAGAGCGTGAGGGCGCTGTTCACGTGCGCCTCCGCTTCGACCTCCAGGCCGCGCGACCGGGTGCGGCCCAGGTTCTCACGTTTGCGGGTGATAAGGGTACAGGGCGTCGCGCCCGGCAGAAGACACCCAGGATTCGGAAGCGCGCCCACGGTCACGTTTTCGATGGGCCGCGTGATCTCGGCCCAGAAGAAGTTGCCGCGCACCATCAGCCGCTGGTTGAAGCCGGTGACGATCCCTCCGCCTTCGCCGCCAGTCAGGCGCTCCGCGACCAGTTGATCGTTGGCCTGGGTGACAATATTTCCCACGCGGAATGAGCGGTAGAGCTCATTCAGGGTAGGCGCGCGGAAGGAGCGATAGGCGGAGCCGGTCAGGGAAAGCTTGGAGGTCAGCCGGTACAGCGTGCTCAGGCGCGGGCTGAAGAAGGTCTCGCTGCGCTCGGCCAGCGGCGTGCGCACCACGGCTCCGGGCGTGGGACGCAGAGGCTGGGTCGAGGAAAATGCCTCGAAGTTACTCCAGTGGTCCACCCGCGCCATGGGCGTGAGCAGCCAGCGCGAGCTGAGCCGGATGATGTCTTCTCCGAATACGCCAACGTTGTGCTGGCGTCCACCGGAGTCTACCGCGGTGGTGGCGACATACGTCCCATTCGGCAACTTCAACATCGCCAACTCGTCGCTCTCGCCGCGGAACTCGTGCGCTTCTACGCCTGCCACCAGGTTCTGACGGCGACCCAGCGCGCGCGACCACTGGGCGCTGATTCCCACCTCCTGGGCGGGAACACGCTGCACCCGCGTCAGGGTTTCGGTGTCGCGGTTGGCGGAGACGGAGGAGATGGAGGAGAAGGTCTGGTTGAAAACCTCGCGACCCACGTAGCCCACGGCGGAAAACTGTCCCAGAGTGTCCGAACGCCAGTCGCCGCCCAGATCGATCTCGCGGATGGTGGTGCGATTGTTCTGGAGCAGCGTGCCGTTGTTGCGCGACTCGCCGAAGGATGACCCGCGCAGGAACACGCGGCCGGCATCGCCCAGCTTGCGCTGCAGGGTCAGGTCTCCGGTCGCGTATTCCGAGGACGCGAAGCTGTCCACCTTCCCGCGCAGGGCCAGCGGGACGGGAATGTAGCCATCGGTGCGGAACAGTTCGGCATCCACCGCGCCGGCCCACGGGCCGTGGGTTTCCGAAGCGAACAAGGAAGCATCGGGCGTACGCTCATTGCCGTACGAACTGTACAAGGTCAGCGACCGCTGGTCGATGGGGCGGCGGATGATGTTGATCACGCCCCCCAGAGCCTGGCTGCCATACAGCGGAGAAGCGCCGCCGACACCGATGTCGACGGAATCGATGGCGGCATGAGGGATACGGTCCCAGTACACCCATCCTCCGAAGGGATCGTTTTGCGGGTTGTCGCCGGAGATCACCAGAGCACGGCTGGCGCCACTGGCTCCCAGTCCGCGCAGCGAGACACCCTGCGCGGTGGGGTTCGCGGTGCGGCTGTCGGTGCGGCGGAAAAGGCTGAACCCGGGCGCCTGGCGCAGCACCCCATCCAGCGAGAGCGCGGCCGCCGAGGAAAGATCGTCGGGGGAAAACACGACCACGCTGGTGGGCGAGTCGACAATGCGCATCGGCGTGCGCGTGGCGGTGATAGTCAGTTGCTGCGTGACGGCCGCCGGGCGCAGGACGATCTGCAATCTGGCGGCGGCCGGATCGGAGCGCCAAGCCTGTTCCAGTCGCTCGAACCCGGCGGCGCGCACCACGAGCGTGCCCGACTCTTCGGGCACGTGCTCGAACCCGAACTCGCCGGCGCCGCCGGTCATCCGGCGGAGGCTGAAGCCCGTCCCCTGCAAGACCACTTCGGCGCCGCTAATGACGGCACCCGTCGTGTCCTTGACCGTGCCTTCGACTTGGCGGTCGGGGGAGCCAGGGCCGGGAAGCGCTAAGCCTGGCACGGCAAGAAGGAGCAAGCCGAGGAGGGTAAATCTGCTTATCATGCCAAGTTGCGTGCCATCCTCCCGGGTATGCAGGCCAATGGTACTACGCGGTTTGGAGATCGCGATCACCAATCATCGCGCGATGTCCTGCCGGTTCTGATACCCGAGCACCTTCCTCACCGGCGCCAGTACTCGGCTGTTCGGCCATGAAGTTCTTCAGGTTCTCGCAGGCGATCTGCAACGAGTAGAGCAGCAAAGCGCAGCGCTTGTATTCGACGTGACCGATCTGCAGCATGCGCATCACCTGCATGAGGGCGAACTGCAGGCTGGTGGCGTCCTCGATGAAGTACTTCCGCGTTCCTGCCAAGACTTTTTTCGACGCTTTCTCGGAGGGGGCGCGGCTTTCAGGGGATCCCGGAACGCGCGGTTTTCGCGTCCTGGGGTGGGAGATGTGGGGCACCGCACTGTCGGATGGCCCCCGCCCTACGTTTGCATACAGTATTTCTCTCGGTTTTTTGCCGCGGATGCGGCCTTGCCCCTTCAGGGCCGAACAGCAAGTCCCTCGACTCGGGCCGGGGCTGGTGTG
>JAHFUA010000180.1 GCA_023265315.1 Acidobacteriota bacterium
ACCTGGGCGCATTGAAAGTAGTGGCCGCTGTGCAGGCCGGAGCGGAGCACAAAGTGCCCTTCCAGCAGCGCCCGGGTGCGGGTGAAGATGCCGAGAATTTCCGATTGGTCAGGAGCCATGCCTCCACGCTGCGCGGTGCGCGGCAAAAAACAAAAACATTTTGCACCCCGCGTCCTTGCGCCCTAGGCTCCGGGCGCCGTGTCGAACTTAACCGTGCCATTGGAAGACGAACTTGGCGATGTGCTCGAGAAAGCCATGCGCCATGCCGGCCTCACGGAGGAGGCGCTGGCGATGCGCGCGGAGGTGCCACTGGCGAGGATCCTGGATGCGATTGATTACCGCCCGGATTTGTCCTCGGCTGACTTGCGCCGGCTGGCCGGGGCGCTCGGACTCAACGAAATCGGGCTGTGTGCGCTCGGCTGCGGACAATATCCACTGCCCGAGGCGGCCGCGCTGCCGTTCTGTTTGCATCCCCTGCGCATGGCGCACGGGATCGGCTTTGCCAATGCGTACCTGGTGGCGGTGTGCGGGGCGAGTCATGGCATCCTGTTCGATACGGGGCCGGATATTGTCGCCCTGCAGGCGGCCTGGCCCCGCGCGATCAAAACCGTCGATGCGGTTTTTCTTACCCATGTGGAGGGCGAACACACCGGCGGCTTATGCGAAGTGGTGGCCCGTTTTGGTTTGTCCGCGGCATTTTGCCCGACGGGAGCGAAGGTGCCTTGCGGACGGGCCATGGGCGAGGGGGAGCGAATGCGATTCGGCCCGTTTGAGGTGACGGCATTCAGCACCCCGGGCCATGCTTCGGCGCACAATTGCTATCTGGTGACAGCACCCTCGGAACGACCGGGTGGTGCGCTCCTGATCTCAGGGGACCTGGTCTTTGCGGGTTCGGTGGGAGGTGGCTACTTTTGCCACCGGCAGCTTGCCACGCACTTGCGGCGGATGCTTGGGGCGGTGCCACCGCAGACTGTGATTGCGCCCGGGCATGGGCCGCTGACCACCGCGGAGCATGAGCTTCGCTATAACCCGTTTGTGGTCTGAAAACGGGCACCAAGGCTGAAAATGGTCGGGGCGGCGAGATTCGAACTCGCGACCTCTACGTCCCGAACGTAGCGCTCTACCAGGCTAAGCTACGCCCCGATTGCATTTTCCTCGCGCAAAGTGACCGGGAGGAAGGCGGAGAAAAGGCCGTGCGTCCGGACACTGCAAACAAATTATCTCCACAATAAACCGCCCGGGGCCCTCGCCCGCGGGCCGTTGATAAGCCTGCCTTGCCCTGCGGATCAGGAGGAGGGGGGGGGCGTGACCACCACCGGAGGCCGGGTCAGGGAACTGGCCTCGGCCTTGCCGGCGATCATCGCCGTCGTCCGCTGGATCTCGAGTTCGGCCGTGCGCCGGCCAATTTTGGCCAGTTCAACCTGCTTGGCGAGTTCGAAGGCCTCGCGATTCAGCTTTTCCTTGGTGGTGCGCAGGGCGCTCAACTGGACTTCCAAGTCTGCGGCCTTCTTGGCGCTGCGGTCGGCCTCGGCACCGTACTTGTCCGTGGCATCCTGGACTTTTTGGCCGTCTTCCAGCCATTTGGCGAGCCGTTCAGCCTCTTTCTTGGCTTCGGTGGCAGCACGCTCCGCTGAGCGTTTTTCGGCGTCGAGACGGGCTTCGGCCTCGATCTTGGCTTTGCGCTCATCCTCGGCCTTCTTCGTGGCGGCAACCTCGATGGTGCGCTGGTGCTCACGCTCCTCGCGTTTCTTCATCTCCGAGAGATAAACGACCAGGAAGAGAGCCAGCATGCCGCTGACCGAAATGACGTACATCCATTTTTTCATGGGAGGAGGGGTGGAGGGGCTGGTTTATGAACTCTTATTCTTGGCGGCGGCGGCCTCGGCGGCGGCCCGGGCCGCATCGGCGGCGGCGATCTTGTCGAGGACCTGCAGCAATTTTTTGACGTTCTCTTCCGCCTGCCTGACGTAAATGCGCAGGAAAACCTGTTCGTCGGTGAGCTTTTTCTTTTCTCCCTCGAGTTTCGCGATCGCTTCCGTTTCTGCCACGACGTCCTTTTCGAGACGATTGACCTGCTTTTCGTATTTTTCCTGTTCACGGAATGCCTTGTCCCTCGCGTCATAGGCCGCCTGCCGGTCATCGTGATCCTTCTTGTCCTTGGCTTCCTTGGCCGCCTTTTCGGCTTTGCGGCGCTCCTGGCCGGCGAGGGCATCCCTGATGGCTTGTTCGTTGGCCTTGGCTTGGGCGGCTTGCTTGTCCAATTTGGCCTGCTTGATGACGCGGGCTCTTTCGGTTTCCTTGGCTTCGTGGCCGGATTTGAAATTCCAATAAACGGCGCCGAAGATGAGCAGACCGGCGAGTGGGGCGAGGAAGTAAACGTAATTCTTCTTCATGATGATTTAAAGCAGGGTGTGATTACTGGGTTTGGGGGGCGGCTTGGCTGCGTTCCCTGATGGCATCTTCGATCGCCTGCTTGAGCTGGGGCAGCTGCGATTCCTTTTCGGCGCCGCTGGTCGCCATGGCCTTGTCCACCGCGACCAGTGCTTCATTAAATTTGGCCAGTTCGAAGCTGACATAGGCGAGAAAGTAATAGGCCTTGGCGGGATGGTCGAGACGCCCCTTGGCCACGGCTGCCGTAAGATACCGGTAGGCCTCCTCGGTCTTGTCGAGCGAGGAGTAAATGGTGGCAATCTGGAAGTCCAGCTGCCCGGCAGCGGGGAATTGCTGCGTCGCCTCCTTGAGCGCCTCGATGGCCTGGTAGGGCTTGTCGACCTGCTGGTAGGAGTAGGCCAGCAACTCCCAATTCTTCTGTTCGGCGGCAATGGCGCCATTTTTCAGGCCGCTGTGGAGCAGTTCGGTGGCTTTGCCAAACTGGCCAGCATTAAAATAGAGTCCAACGAGATTGAAATTCTCCTTCGGCGTCTTCATCAGGCCGAGGGCTTGGGCCCGTTCGATGGTGATGATGCTGCAGGTATTATAGGCGCGGGCCTTGTCCGCGTCCTTGTCCTGCGCCAGGTTGAGGTAGATGGGAACGAGCTGCGCCCAGTATTCCTTCTTGGCGGGGTATTGCCTGACGAGCAGCTCGAGGAGGTCAGCGGCGCGAGCGTAGTCGCCCTGGTTCTGCAGCGCCGCGATCAGCAGCACATAAAATGTCTCCTTCGGGCGGTTGATGCGGACCAATGCGTTCTCGATCTCGACCTGGGCTTTCTTGATCAGTGCGAGATTGACGTGCTCGGGATTAATCACCGCCTGGTTGTAGAGGATGGTGACGAATAAAAGCTGCACTTCCTGCCGCATCTGGTCCTGACCCGGCTTGGGGCTGGCCTGGAGCCAGCGTTGGGCGTAGTCCGCGGCCTTGGTAAAATACTGCTGCTGCAAGGGGGGTGATTTGGTCGTGCTCGCCTCCTGATAGTAGAGGTTCGCCAGATAGTAGACCAGTTCCTGTGTGTCCCTCGCCTCAAGATAATCGTGGCTGTCAGACGACCGAAGGGCGAATTCCATGGGCTCAATCGCATTGGCGTAATCGCCCTTCTCCATCAGAATCTTGGCCTTTATCTGCGAGATGAACGCGCTGTCGTAGCTGTCGGGGTTGGTGTCCGCCTGCAGGTTGGCCAGCAGCCGGAGGGCGGCCTCCCAGTTCTTGGCGTCGGCCATTTCCTTCAGTTTGCCCAGCTCCTCGGAGGTCCTTTCCGACAGCTGCGGGCGTTCGCCGGCGGCGAGGACCACTGGCCGGCCGAGCACTACGCAAGCGAGGGCAAAACCAGCCATGGCGAGCCGGCCCAAGCGGGTGGGGAAAAGGAAGAGAGGGGCGGTCACGGGG
>JAHFUA010000097.1 GCA_023265315.1 Acidobacteriota bacterium
TCCGGCGGCGACCAGCCCAGCAGCGCCAGGTAGTTGCGGAAGGCCTCGGGCAGGAAGCCTTCGTCTTTATACGCGATCACCGAGGTAGCGCCGTGGCGCTTGGAGAGGCGCGTTTTGTCGGGCCCGAGGATGAGTGGCACGTGCGCGAACACCGGCAGCGGCGCGCCCAGAGCTTCGTAGATCAGCTTCTGCTTGGGCGTGTTGGAGACGTGGTCGGCGCCGCGGATGATGTGGGTGATGCGCATGTCGAGGTCGTCGGCGACCACGCTCAGGTGGTAGGTGGGCACGCCGTCGGAGCGCAGCAGCACGAAATCCTCGATCTCGGCGTTGGCGATCTCGATGGGCCCGAAGACGGCATCGTCGAAAGCGGTCGAGCCCAATTCGGGAACGGCAAAGCGGATGGCGGCGGGCTCGCCGGCTGCACGGCGGCGCTCAGCATCATCTCTGGGAATGCGGCGGCAGGTGTCGTCGTCCTTGGCGGCTCGTCCTTGGGCTTGAGCGGCAGCGCGGCGCTGCTCGATCAGTTCCTTGCTGCAGAAACAATAATAGGCGTGGCCGGATTCGACCAGGCGGGCGGCGGTTTTGCGATAGAGTTCCAGCCGCTGCGACTGGAAGAAAGGACCCTCGTCCCAGTCGAGCCCGATCCAGCGCATGCCTACCAGGATGCCCTCGACCATCTCCTGGGTGGAGCGCTCGAAGTCGGTGTCTTCGATGCGCAGGATGAACGTCCCGCCGGTGTGGCGGGCATAGAGCCAGTTGAACAAGGCGGTGCGGGCCCCGCCTACGTGCAGGTATCCGGTGGGCGAAGGGGCAAAGCGGACGCGGACGGGCGAGTACGCGGGCATAGGGACAAATATTGAATGTATCACGCTGAATGAGGGAGTAGGGAGAAGCGAACAGGGAGTAGGGGCCGACCGTAAGTCATTGTCCCGCAAAGCCGTGCCTGCATTGAGTCGCTGCTATGGTTGAAGTAAACTGAAATTGAGTCCTGCGTTCTGTGCGACACCCGGCGGATCTCTGGCTCCGCTGGGCTCGGCTCCGTTCCCGATCCGGGGTAGTAGGCCCTGCCAGAGAGGTTGGCCGAGGCGGTGGATGGAAAGCATCCCTATCGGGATTCTGGCGGTCCCCAGCATTGCCGCACTGCTGCTCTTCGCGGTGTTCTCCTATCTTTATTTCCAGACGCGTGAGCCCTATTTCCGGGCATGGCAATTCGCCTGGGCGGCTTACTGCGGGTACTGGGCGCTGGTGCTGTGGAACTTTTTTGAGGGACGGACGCTGCCTACCGCCTGGCTGGCGCGAGCGCTGCTGGCGGCGACGGCGCTGTGCATCTTCGTTTCCACGCGCCTGTTGAAGTCCGCCTACCGCGTGAGCGTGTGGGACAGCGTGCTGGCCGTGATTGCAGCGATATGGGCGGCCCTAGCGGTGTGGCCGGGCGCAAGCTGGCGCCTGGAGATCGAGGTGGGGGTGGCGGCGCTGCTGGTGTTCTCCGCCTACCGCTTCGTGCGGCACGCGCGCGCCACCGGCTCGCTGGCCTTCCGGCTGCTGGCGTTGTCACTGGTGTTCTGGGCGTTCCTGCTGCTCTCCGCGCAGTTCCGCACCGTGCTTCCGGACGTTTTTGGCCGCGTCGGCCACTTCCTCGACCCCTTGCCGCAAATGCTGTTGGGCATCGCCATGGTGATGGTGCTTTACGAGAACGAGCGGCGGATGGTGGAAGAGAACCTGCTGGCCTTCTCCACCCTGGAGATCGATTCCACCCGTCCGCTGGAGCTGGCGGAGATGGCGCCGCGGCTGGAGCGGATGCTGGACCGCCTGATGCGACTGCTCAAGGCGGAGCGCGCTGCCTTGTTCGTGAATGAGCGCTGGCGGGACACGCTGCCTAGCGTCGAGCGCGGCTTCACCCCCGAGTTCCTGTCGGCGCTGAACGCAGGCGGCGCCGGGGAAGGGTTGAGCAGTTTTGTGTTTCGCCTCCAGGGACTCGCCGTCCTGCCCGACCTGCACTTCGAGCTAGCGCAGCTTCCGCCCGGGCAGGAGGAAGTGGTGCTCCGTCTGCGCGGCATCTTCGAGCGCGAACAGGTGCCGGCCATGACCGCGGTCAGCCTGCACACCCGCGAGCGCCACTTCGGGGTGCTGATGTTTCCGCATCCGGCGTCGCAGAGCTTCGCTTCGTTGCACCTGCGGCTGCTGGGCGGGCTCGCGCGGCAGATCGGGATGACGCTGGAGAACTACGTGCTCATGCACAAGGCCCAGCGCCGCACCAAGGAGTCGGAGCTGCTGACGCAGGTGGGACAGGCGGTCAGCTCGCACCTGGACCCCGACGAGGTCCTGCGCACCATCCACCGCGAGCTGGGACACCTGTTCGATACGCAGAATTTCTATGTCGCCTTTCTCGAAGCGGGGGAGATACGGTTCGAACTCGAGGTGGAGGAAGGCAAGGTGCTGCCCAAGCGCACGCGTAAGGCGGCGAACGGGCTCTCGGAGTACGTGATCGGCACCGGGCGGCCGCTCCTGATCCGCTCGGACATGGAGTCCACCCGCGCCAAACTGGGAGTCGTCTTCGGCGGACGTCCGGCGAAGTGCTTCATGGCCGTTCCCATCCTGCGCTTCCACAAGCCGGTGGGGATCATGGCGGCAATGAACTACGAGCGCGAATTTGCCTACGAGAACCGCGACCTGGAAGTAATGGAGACCGCCGCCGGGCAGGTCGCGGTGGCCATGGAGAACGCGCGGCTGTTCGCCGGGGAGCAGCGCCGCGCCCGCCACCTGGATCTCCTCAACAGCGTGTCCCGGACGGCGATCTCCAGCCACAATGCCGAGCAGATGCTGCCCGAGATCGTGGCCGAGATCCAGAAGAACTTTCGCTTCGACCACATCGGCATCGGCATCTTGGACTACGCCACCAAGGAGATCGAAATCAAAGCGGAGGCGGGCACGACCACCACCGCGCTGGGACGCCGGGTGCCAATCGGCGCCGGAATCATCGGCAAGGCGGCGCGCGCCAACGAGCTGACCCTGATCCAGGACGTGAGCGAGAGCCGGTCGCAGAGCCTTCTGCCGGATGCGCGCTCGGCGCTGGCCATCCCGCTGACTTACGGGGAAACGCTACTGGGCGTGCTGAACGTGGAGAGCCTCGCGGAGAACGCCTTCCTCGAGCAGGAAGTGCTGATCCTGCGCACGCTCGCCGACCTGCTGGCCACCGCCCTGCACAACGTCTTCGTCTTCCAAAAGATGCAACAGCAGGCCATCACCGATTCCCTGACCGGCATCAAGAC
This sequence comes from Acidobacteriota bacterium, assembly GCA_023265315.1. GTDB lineage: Bacteria > Acidobacteriota > Terriglobia > Terriglobales > Acidobacteriaceae > JAHFUA01. The sequence goes on from JAHFUA010000097.1 coordinate 3,270, forward strand.
CCGGCGGTTCTTCCTGGAGTCGGTGCAGGCGGAATGGAAGCGCGCTTCACGCTCCGGCAGGCCGTTCTCGGTGGTGATGGTGGACCTGGACCGCTTCAAAGAGATCAACGACACCCTGGGCCACCTGGAGGGCGACCTGGTGCTGGCGCGCATCGGACGGCTGCTGGAGCAGAAGAGCCGGCAGTCGAACGTGGTGGCGCGCTATGGCGGCGACGAGTTCGTCATTCTCATGCCGGAAACCGGCGTGGAGCAGGCGCAGATCCTCTCCGAGCGCCTGCGGTTGTGGATTGCCACCGACCCCATGCTGAGCGAAATGAAGATCACCGGCAGCTTCGGCGTGGCCACCTATCCGTTGCACGGCGCCCAGGTGGAAGACGTGCTGCGGGTAGCCGATGCCGGCATGTACCTCTCAAAGAAAGAAGGCGGCAACCGGGTCTCCATGGCGGAAGAGTTCGTCGACAGCGAACACCTGCTGGAACAGCGGGAGTTGGTGACCGCCTACGTGGACGGCTTTCTGCGCAAAGAGAATCCCGGCCCGGAAGCGGCCGACGAACTGGTGGACACTCTCAAGAAGCTGGGCAGCGCAGTGCCACACGGCGGCGACCGGCAGGGCCTGATGCAGGCGTTGCGCACCCTGACCCGCGCGGCGGAGACCCGCGAGTATTCCGCCGGACACGGAGACGCGGTGGCGCGCTACGCCGAGGCCATCGGGCACGAACTCATGCTCCCCGAAGACGAGATGACCGATCTGGTGTTCGCCGCGCGCGTGCACGACGTCGGGAAAATCATCATCCCCGAAAGGATCCTCAACAAGCCCGGCCCGCTGAGCGACGACGAGTTCGCGCTGATGAAGAAGCACGTGCTGGTGGGGGCGCAGATCGTCGATGCCATCCCCGGGCGCGAGCGCACGCGGCTCATGGTGCTGCATCATCACGAGCGCTTCGATGGCTCGGGCTATCCCAATGGACTGCGCGGAGAGGAAATCCCGCTGGGTTCGCGCATCATCGCCGCCGCCGAAGCCTATGTGGATATGACCACCGAGCGCGCCTACGCCGCAGTGAAGACCCCGGAGGAAGCCATCGCCGAGCTGGAAGCCATGAGCGGCGTGCAATTCGACGGCATGCTGGTGCGCATCCTCATCCGGCAGTTGCGGGGAGAGAAGATTTCCAAGAGCAGTGGTTAGTGATTGAGCCATCGATTCATTGGCTCATTGATTCATTGAAGAACCGCGGCCCCGGTCTCAATGAATCGATGGATCAATGAGTCAATGACTCAATTCACGCAATCCTTTCCGGCCAGTCCTTCAGCTTCTCCACTACCACGGCGGTCCCGTAGGCCAGCACTTCGGTGACGCCGTTCATGATCTCGGTCGCGTCGTAGCGCATGCCGATGACGGCATTGGCGCCGAGCGCGGCGGCGCGCTCCAGCATCAGGTCGAAGGCGTGGCCGCGGGTCTGCTCGCACAGCTTGCTGAATAGCGTGATGTTGCCGCCCACCAGCGTCTGCAGGCTGGCGCCGAGTGTGCCGAAGATGGAGCGCGAGCGCACCACGATCCCGCGCACCACACCCAGGTTGCGCACGATGCGGTAGCCGTCCAGCTCGAAGGCGGTGGTGACCATGTGGTGGGCCAGCATGGGCGGGGTGGATGGAAAGATGGTGGCCATGCGAGTGTCCTCGCGCCTACGGTATCGAAAAACAGTGGTTAGTGAGAAGTGGAAAGTGGTAAGTAAGAGGCACTTTCACTTTCCACTTATTACTTCAATCAGCGGCTTGGCCGCGGGCAGGACTTCGCCGATGGGCGCGGCGGCGACCCCGGCGGCGGCCAGCGCGCGCTCAAGGTCCGCCGCGTCGTCGGGCGCGAGCGAGATCAGCAGGCCGCCGGCGGTTTGCGGGTCGTAGAGCATGGTCCTGAGGTCGTCGGCGATGCCGTCTTCGTATCCCACCAGGCATTCCACAAATTCACGATTCGCCTTCAGCCCGCCGGGAATGTGGCCGGCGCGCACGCATTCGAGCGCGCCCGTGAGCAACGGCACCGCCGAGGCGCGCAGGCGCAAGCTGACCCCGGAGGCCAGCGCCATCTCGCGCCCGTGGCCGATGAGCCCGAAGCCGGTAACGTCGGTGAGAGCGTGGACGGCGAAGGGAGGCTGGCGGTTAGCAGGTCCCGCGATCACCTCGGCGGCGGCCTTACTGAGCGTGGTCATAGAGCGGACGGCGGCGTCGATCCACGCCGGCTCAGCCTTGCCGTGTTTGATGGCGGTCGAGATCACGCCGGTGCCGAGCGCTTTAGTCAACAGCAGCGCATCGCCGGGCTGGGCGCCGCGGTTGGCGAGCACGCGCTGGGGGTGGATGGTGCCGGTGACGGAATAGCCGAACTTGATCTCCTCATCGCGGATAGAGTGGCCACCGATGACGGTGCAACCGGCTTCGACCATCTTCGACAAACCGCCGGCCAGGATTTGCTCCAGCACATCGAGATCGCCCTTGTCCGGGAAGCAGACGATAGCGAGCGAGTTCAGCGGGCGCCCGCCCATGGCGTAGACATCGCTGAGCGAGTTGACGGCAGCGATCTGCCCGAAGGTGTAGGGATCGTCCACGATGGGGGTGAAGAAATCGACGGTCTGGACGAGGGCGGTGTCGGGCGCGATCTGGTACACGCCGGCGTCGTCGGCGAATTCGAAGCCGACCAGAACCTTGGGGTCCTGTTGCCGGGCTAATTTCCCAAGCACCGCGTCCAGCGCCGCCGGACTCAGCTTGGAAGCTCAACCCGCCGCTTTGACCGCCTCGGTGAGGCGGATGGGCTTGGTTTCGGCCATGGAGGGATTCTAATTGAGCCATTGATTCATTGACTCATTGATTCATTGAGGACCGGCCCAATGAATCAATCAATCAATTCACGCGGTGCTCACGCTCACGATGCGCACCTCCGGATAGCCCTGGTTCCAGTCGGCGGAGATGTTGCCTTCGATGGTGAGGCGGAAATCGGCGCTGGCGCCGGGCTTCAGCGGCGCGCTGCGCAGGTCGAGGATATCGCGGTTCGGTCCCTGAAACACCAGCACGCGGATGGGGATCTGCTCCTTCTGCACCACTTCACCCAGCGAGTTGCGGAAGATGACTTCGGCGATACCGCCGGTGACGGTCTTGTCGCCGCTGTTGGTGATTCTGCCCTCGACGTAGGTGACAGTGCCGCCGACGAAATTCTGCGCCGCCGCCATCTTCACCTTCGAAACTTGCAGCTTGTCAGCGTAGGGATTGGGCGCCTGCGAAGCGGAGCGCTGGCCGCCGCCAAGCCAGACCAGCAGCCCAACCACGATGGCGACCACCGCCACTCCAGCCACGATGGCGCGCCACGGCCCCGGCGAATCGCCGGTTGCGGTGGGAAAGAATGGGGTTTCCGAGGGCTTCTCGCCGGCGGACATGGTTCGATTTTACCGGAAGTGGTGAGTAGTAAGTGAAAAGTGGAAAGCAGAACACGGACACGCCAACTTTTTACTTATCACTTTTCACTTATCACTTTTCACTACTCCCCTGCCACGGTCATGCCCTCGATGCGCAAGGTGGGAGCGGCGGTGGAGCCGCGGAATTCCAGGTCGCTGCCGATCTCGGAGATATTGTGCAGCATGTCGCGCAGGTTGCCGGCGACGGTGATCTCCTCGACGGGGAAGGCGGGCTCGCCGTTTTCGATCCACAGGCCGCTGGCCCCGCGCGAGTAGTCGCCGGTAACCAGATTCACGCCGAAGCCGAGGAATTCGGTGACGTAAAGGCCCTGGCGCAGGTCCGCGATGATCTTGCGCGGTGAGCGGGTGCCCGGCTGGAGAAAGAAGTTGCCGGAGCTGATGCCGGGATTGCCGGCCAGGCCGCGGGCGGCGTTGCCGGTGGTCTTGAGGCCAAGCTTGCGCGCGGTGTAAGTGTTCAGCAGATACGATTTCAAGATGCCGCGCTCGATCACCGTGGTGCGCTGCGTGGGCACGCCTTCGTCGTCGAAGGGGCTGGTGCCGAAGCCGCCGGGCATGGCGCCGTCGTCGATGACGGTGATGTTCTCGCCGGCGATGCGCTGGCCCAGCTTGCCCGCCAGGAACGACGCGCCGCGATAGATGGCGTCGCCGTTCACCGCCTGCGCGATCGTGTCCAGCAGCGAGCGCGCCACCATGGGATCGAAGATCACGGGCACGCGCGCCGTTTTCACCTTGCGCGCCCCCAGGCGGCGGAGCGTGCGCTCGGCGGCCACCCGGCCCACGTGCTCCGGGGATTCGAGCTTGCGCAGGGTGCGTGCCACCGTGAACCAGAAGTCGCGCTGCATGGAGCGGTCGTCTACCTGCGCTACCGGCACCGCTGCCAGCGAGCAGTACGAGGTCTTGTATTCGCCGGCGAATCCCAGGGAGTTCACCATCACTTTATGGTTGTTCGCGGCATCGAACGAGCCGCCCTCCGAGTTGCGAATGCGCGGATCGGCGCTGAGCGCGGCGGCCTCGGCGCGGCGCGCGCGAGCGATGCGCTCCTCGGTGGGCAGCGAGTAAACGTCGTCGAAATAGAGCTGGAGATCGCCGGAGACGAAGCCCAGCAGATCCGGCTCGGGAAGCCCGGCGTGCGGGTCTTCGGAGGTAAGCTTGGCGAGCGCCAGGGCGCCTTCGACCAGTTGCCGCACGCCCTCGGCGGAGAAGTCGCTGGTGTGAGTGCTGGCGGCGCGTTTGCCGAAGAATACGCGCAGCCCCATGGCGTGCGAGCCGGCTTCCTTCAGGGTCTCGACTTCGCCCAGGCGGACCACGGTGGAGAACTCCGAGCCATCGTGCACCACGGCTTCGGCGGCAGTAGCGCCGCCGGCCGTGGCACGGCGGACCACGTCGCGGGCGAGCTCCTTGAGATCGGTTTCAACTTTGGAAGTTCGAGTTGCGACGTCGGCACTCAGCATTCAGCAAAACCAAGATCCCTCGCTACGCTCGGGATGACAGGGGTTAAGTGGGACAACACTATCGACATCCTCAGCGTCTCGGCGGTGTTCATTCAGGACTTCGTTCCGCCCACGGTGATGCGGTCCACCTTTAATGTGGGGATGCCGACGCCCACGGGAACGGACTGGCCATCCTTGCCGCAGGTGCCGACGCCTTCATCGAGCTGGAGATCGTTGCCGACCATGGACACACGGGTGAGCACGTCGGGGCCATTGCCGATCAGGCTGCAGCCCTTGAGCGGCGCCGTGACCTTGCCGTCCTCGATCAGGTAGGCCTCGGAGGCGGAGAACACGAACTTGCCGTTGGTGATGTCCACCTGCCCGCCGCCGAAGGTCTTGGCGAAGATGCCGTACTTCACCGAGTGGAGAATGTCCGCGGGATCGTCTTCGCCGGCCAGCATGTAGGTGTTAGTCATGCGCGGCATAGGAATGTGCTCGAAACTCTCGCGGCGGCCGTTTCCCGTATCGGGAATTCCCATGAGCCGCGATGAAAGCTTGTCGCTCAGGTACTGCTTGAGGATGCCTCTCTCGATGAGCACGGTGTTTTGCGTGGGCGAGCCTTCGTCGTCCACGTTGAGCGAGCCGCGCCGCGAGGGCAGGGTGCCGTTGTCCACCACCGTGCACTTTTCGCTGGCCACCCGCTTGCCCACCAAGCCCGTGAATGCCGACGTCCCTTTGCGGTTGAAGTCGGCTTCCAGACCGTGGCCGATGGCTTCGTGCAGCAGGATGCCGGGCCAGCCCGGGCCGAGGACCACTTCCATCTCGCCGGCGGGGGTGGGGCGGGCGTCGAGCTGGATGATGGCCTGGCGCGCGGCATCGGTGGCGAAGTGCTCGGGCGTTTTTTCTGTCAGGAAGAAGTCGAGAGCCACGCGGCCTCCGCCTCCCGCCGAGCCGCGGGCGGAGTTGCCGTCCGTGCCCTCCTTGGCGATGCAGAACACGTTCAGGCGCGCCAGCGGCTGGACGTCGGCAGCGATGGCGCCGTCGGAGCCGGCCACCAGGATGTGCCGCAACTCGTCCGCATAGCCGACGCGCACCTGCGCGATACGCGGATCGCAGGCGCGCGCGGCGCGGTCGGCGCGCTGCACCAGGTCGAGCTTCGCCGACATCTCCGCATCCACCGACGGCGCGACCGGGTAGAAGTTGCGGGCAGCCTCCGGCTTGAAGCCGGTGATGGGCGTCTTCGAGGGCCCGCTGGCGATCAGGGCCGCAGTGCGCGCCGCCTGCAGGATGCGCTCGGCGGTGAGTTCGCCGGTGTACGCGTATCCCGTGCGCTCGCCGGAGATAACGCGCACGCCGCAGCCGGCAGAGATGCCCTGCGTGGCCGACTTGACCATGGATTCGTCCACGCTGATCGAGGTCGTGTACTGGTATTCGAAATAAAGGTCGGCAAAGTCGCCGCCAGCCGAAAGCGCCGCCGCAAGATAGCGTTCCAGATCCTGCTCGGTCAGGCCGTACCGCTGGAAGAAGAACTTGTCGTTATCCATCTCTAGGATTCGATGCGTGCGGGAAGAAGAAGACCCAACAACACGTCATTATCACATGCCACGCGGGCACCAAGCTACCTTACCAGATAGGCGAGCCAGCGGTACGGCTGGCAAGTGCACCTCCGGTGCATGTCCTTGCGTCATGGTGGCAGCCTCCCGCCTATAATCGGCGGGCGGTGGACGCTGATGCCCTAACCAAATCGTTGCAGGACTTTCTGGCCGAATCGCCCGCCGCGGTGGTGGTCGAAGGCGGAGAGGTGATCTTCGACTTCACCACGGCGAAGTACGCCTGCCGCGCCGAGCGCGGCAAGTGTCTGCTGCACTTGTGGTCCGATGAGCGGAACACCGTGCGCCGCGTGCTCGATACCGAGATCAAGAATGGTGTGCTGCGGCTGCGAGTGCAGCGCTTCGGGCAATCGCGGCCGGGCGTCATGGAAATCTGCTGCAACCGTGACCGGCGAACGCCCACGGCCAGGAAAACGGCGCGCGCCGCCTACCAGCGGCTGCTCCAGCGCGTACTGGAGCGCAGCTTCCCGGACTTCACTCCGGGGCGGATGAGCACGGCTGCCGACCTCGAGCGCTCCTTTGGCCCGGTGTACACGCGCGGCGAGCTGCGGCGCGGGAACTCCTGCTGGGCGGTTCTGGGTGTGAACGCGCAGGAGACGCAGGCCGCGATCGACGCCAGCGTAACCTTCGGCCTGCTCTGGCTGGATGCCTGCCGCAGCCGGTCGCGGGTCGTTGTGCAAGGACTCAAGCTGTTCGTCCCCCCAGGCAGCTCAGCCATCGCCCGCGAGCGCATGGCGCTGCTAAACCACCAGGCGGCCAAGTTCGAGCTCTATGAACTGGACGAGCGCGAATGTTCGATCGAGCCGGTGGACTCGCGCGATCGCGGCAACATCGCCACCCGGCTGGTGCGCTCGCCGGATGAGCAGAAGGTGCGGGAGCGCTTCGCGGCGGCCATCGCGCGCATCACGGAGCTGGCGCCGGAAGCCGAGGTCCATGTGCTCTCCTCGACCGAGATGGCGTTCCGGCTGTGCGGGCTGGAGTTCGCGCGGGCGCGCGTGGCGCCGGGCCCGGGCTTCCGCAATGTGGAAGAAATCGTCTTCGGCGCCGGCCCCTATGAAGCGACGCTGACCGACGAGAATGCCGCCGAGTTCGCCGGATTCGTGCGCGCGGTCAGAGCGGAGCGGCGTCCGGCTGGGCAACGTACCAGCCCGTTGTGGCGCCTGCGGCCGGAGCGCTGGCTGGAGTCGCTGGTGGTGCGCGACGTGAGCGCGCTGGACTCGCGGCTCGATCCCTCTTGCGTGTACTCGCAGGTACCCGCGTTCTCAGCGTCCGATCGGGCGATGATTGACGTGCTCACCCTCACCCGCGAGCGGCGGCTGGCGGTGGTGGAACTCAAGGCGGACGAGGACATCCACCTGGTGCTGCAGGGCCTGGATTACTGGGCGCGCGTGGAGTGGCACCGCGCCCGCGGCGAGTTCCAGAAGTTCGGCTACTTCCCCGGGACCGAGATCGCGCCCGCGCCGCCACTGCTGCTGCTGGTGGCGCCCGCCCTGCGCGTCCACCCCGCCACCGACACGCTGCTGCGCTACATCGCGCCCGAGATCCAATGCGAACTGATAGGGATCGGCGAAAAATGGCGGGAGGGAATCCAGGTGGTGTTCCGCAAGAGACGCGAAAAGCAGGCCACGGATTTGCACGGATGATTACGGATCGGCGAAAAGCCGAAGCTAAGAGCCAAAAGCCAACGGCCAAGAGCCCATAGCTAAAAGCTAAGAGCTGCTTTCTCGTGTTCTCGCCAGCCAGTACTCGCGCGCGGCGCTGCTCATGGGATCGGTTTCCGCCTTCTCGCCCCGGAACACCCGCGAGATGCCCCGGACCAAGCGGCGCAGCGGGAGTTCGCCCTGGCCGTCGGTAAAGAAAATCTCCCCAACCTTGACGGAGCGGTAGTACCAGCGTTTCAGGATCGCCAGGTTCTCCATCATCTCTATTGCCGAAATGCGTGCCGGCTCGCTCGCTGGCAGCGCCTCCTGGATGCGCGATTCCATCGACTGCGGCTTGCCTTCCCCCTGCTGGACCGGGAACAGCACCGGGTCGGCCAGAACGCCGCGCTGGAACCGGAACAGCGCGACCGAGCCGCTCGCGGCGGCAGGCTGCACCACGACTCCGGCCAGCAGGTCGAGCCGGCGCACGATCTCCGGCAAACGCGTGGCGGCGGAGATCTTCTCGACACGCGCGTGCAGCGCGGCCGCCTGCTCGAATTCCAGGCTGGCGGAAGCCTGTTCGCGCTGCTCGGAGAACTCCCGCACCAGCGATTGGCCGTTGGTGTCGAGGAAGGCACGAACCCGGCTCACCTCATCGCGATATTGCTCCGCGGTGCAGCCCGCAAAGCAGGGCGCCAGGCACATCTTCATCTCGGAATAAATGCAGCCCGGGTAGGCGGGGTCGGGATGGATCTCGAAATCGCAGCGGCGGATCTTGAACAGGTCGAGCGAATCGTTCAAGAACTTCTCGGCGGCGGCGCGAGTGGGGAATGGTCCGTAATAGACCGAATTACCGCGCAGGCCGGTGATGCGCTGGGTGACGTAGGCGCGCGGCCAGGGATTATCCAGGTTGAACTTCACCAGCGGAACGAAGCGCAGGCGCAGCCGGTCGCGATAGCTCTCGGGGAAAACGCGCCGCAGGGTGCGGTAGAGCAGCAGGCCGGATTCGAAGTCGGAGCCGGTGAGCGCGTATTCCACCTGCCGTACGCGGTCGCGCAGGTTGAGCCGGCGCACGCGCTCCTCGGGCGCGGAGAGCAGGCGTGTGAGCCGCCGCTTCAGGTTGGTGGTCTTCGAGACGTAGGGCTCAGCCTGAGGATCGCCGGCGCGGAGCAGGAACACGGCCGGCGCTGCCGGGATCTCTGCGAAGAACTCGAGATCGCGCTCGGGCGTGAATTCAAGCGAGTGGGACAGCACAAGGGGATTTAACCACAGAGGACACAGAGGGACACGAAGGATTGATCCAATGACTCACCGGAAGCTGGCGCTCTTGACCTGCTGGCGGAAGTCCTTGCCCGTAATCTCGACCTTCTTGCACATCTCGTGCAGGCGCGAGCGCATGCGTTCGGTGATGCGGTCGCCGAGCGTCTCCTCCCGGGCGGCGCGGCGGGCGCGCGAGAAGTTGTCGATGGGCTCGTCGGAGCTGTGCGGTGGCAGGTCGGGGAAGTTGGTGGTGATGAGCGTGGTGCGCTTGTCGTTGTAACGGGTGTTCAGGACGTGGCTGACGGTGTCCCACACCCATTCCGTCGGCTTGACCGCGCCCAGTTCGTCCAGCAACACCACTTCAGTTTCGAAGATGGGCCGCAGCAGCTCCATCTCCGTGGTCTGGACCGACGGATTGTAGGAGTTCTGCACCTGCTTGAGCAGGTCGCGGTAGTCGCAAAACAGGCCGGGAATGCCCTTGCGCAGGAGTTCCTTGAGCACGGCGACGGCGAGGTGGGTCTTGCCCACGCCGACGGCGCCCACAATGAGCAGGCCGCGGCCGTCGTTCTCCACCGGATAGCCGGCGACGAAGCGCTCAGCCACCAGCTTGGCTTTCTCCAGCGAGGCCTCCGCGCCAGGGAAGTCGGTACTGAACTCGGAGAACTCACAGTGCTCGTAGCGCGCGGGAATGCGGGCCTGAGCGATGAGGCGCTGAACGCGCCCGGAGAGAGCGCAGTCGCAGCGCGCCACCTGGCGGGCCTTGGGATCGGGCCCGACTTCTTTCCAGCCGGTACCGCCGCAGACGGGGCAGAGAGTTTCGGTGGCGTTCACGCGGGACCTCGCGAAGAGCTTCTCTGGACTGTAGCGCGAGCCGCGCGCGGCTGCAACCGGCGGGAGCTGTGGAGGACTGTGGAAAGACGAGCCGGCGGCGAAAATTTCAGAACTGAAACGGAAGCGGTGCAAAATCCGGAATCTCCGCAACAAAATTCCTGAAAAGCCGCACTCGGCGCGGATTTCCACCGATCCTTGCTTGACAAGCCCAGAGAACACGGGCTAAATACGCGATTGACTCTACGCTGCCG
>JAHFUA010000098.1 GCA_023265315.1 Acidobacteriota bacterium
GCATAGGGGCCACTGATGGCCTGGCGGATCTCCAGCATCGCCGTGGACTGGATGATCTGCTTCACGCGCGCGGGGTCGTCCACGCCCGGCAGTTGCACCAGAATCTGGTACTGCCCCAGGCCGTGTTCCTGGATGGTGGGCTCGCTGACCCCGAGCTGGTCCACGCGGTTGCGGATGGTCTCGATGGCCTGCGTCACCGCCCGGTTCTTCAGGTCGTTGGCCACCGTGGGCTTCATTTCGAGCAGCCAGTTGTTCTCCGCCTGGGACGTCAGGTTGTACTCGGGCAACCGGTCCTGCACTAGGGTGCGCAGGTCGCCGCTGGCCTCCGGCGGCACCCCCTTGAGCATGATCTGCTCGGGATGGTTCACCGGGTCGGGCTTGGTGATGTCGCTATAGCTGAGGTTGCGGCTGCGCAGGTCTTCTTTCAGCCGCTCGATGGCGCGGTCGGTGTCTGCGTTCACCGCGTCGTCGACCACCACCTGGAGGATGAGGTGGGTCCCGCCCTTCAGGTCCAGGCCGAGGTGGATGCGTTCCAGGATCGCCGATTTCAGTCCCTCGCCGCTCAGCTTCTGCGGCATCCCGAAGATGCCGTACAAAAAGACCAGCAGCACCACCACGATTAGGAGCGTTTTGATCCATAGGTTCTTGGTCATACTTAAAAACGCCGTCGGTCGTTGGTCCTCGGTCGTCGGCCAAAGGTACGGCTCGCGGTGGCCGACGACCGACAGCCGACGACCGACGACAGTCCTAAGATTTTCCCTGCTCCTCGGACCCCGCTACCGAAACCACCGAGGAACGCAGCACTTCGATCCGCAGATTGTCCGGGGGAACACGCAGGTGGATGGTATCGTCGCGCAGCGCGATGATGGTGCCGCGCAGGCCGCCGCTGGTAGTCACCCGGTCCCCGGTCTTCAGCGCCTCCAGCATGGCCCGCCACTTCTTCTGGCGGCGCTGCTGCGGCATGATCAGCAGGAAGTAGAAAATCGCGAAGATGAGGATGAGCGGCAGCCATAAGACGGCTCCGCCCTGGCCCCCCTGCGCCAGCATGAGGTTGAGGTTGCCGATAATCTGTAGGTCCATCAGAACTGCTTGCGTGCGCGGCGCCGTGGCCAGTACCCGCCCCAGCAAACCAAAACCGGGCTCGCTGGGGCCCCCCGGACGGCGCGCTTCCTTCCCTTTATTTCCTCAAGGAATGATCTGCTAAACCGGGTCTTCCCCCTAGGCGGAAGAGTTCAGGCTGTGCGATCGGACCTCGGAGAGCAATGCTTCCAAGCGCCCAACCTTTATAGATTGCCGCACCCGTCGCATTGTGTCAAGGTAGAAGGCCAGGTTATGGATGGTATTCAGCACCGCCGCCAGCGTCTCATTCGAGCTGTAGAGATGCCGCAGGTAAGCCCGCGAGTAGCGGGAGCACACCCGGCACCCGCAGCGCGGGTCGAGCGGCCCTTGATCCTGCGCGAAGCGCGCGTTCTTGATCGCCAGCTTGCCGGCGGACGTGTACAGCAGCCCATGGCGCGCGGCCCGCGTGGGTAGCACGCAGTCCATCATGTCAATACCCAGGGCGGCGTATTCCATGATCTCCTCCGGGGTACCGACGCCCATTAGATAACGCGGCCAGCCTTGGGGCAGATAGGACAAAGTCGCTTCGACCATCTCCCGCGTCAACGCTCGCGGCTCCCCCACGCTCAACCCGCCGATGGCGTACCCGGGGAAGCCGATCTCCACCGTGCGCTCGGCGGATTCCCGCCGGAGATCGGCATGCATGCCGCCCTGGACGATGCCGAAAAGAGCCTGAGAGTCGTTTCCCCACGGCACTTCCTGCTTGTGCTCCTCGAAATACCTCTTGCACCGCTCCGCCCAGCGCGCCGTCATCTCCATGGACTGGCAGGCGTGCTCGCGGTCGGCGGGATACTCGGTGCACTCATCGAACGCCATGATGATGTCCGCGCCCAGCGCGATCTGCGCCGCGGTCGCGGTTTCCGGGCTCAGGAAGTGCAGCGCCCCGTCCAGATGCGAGCGGAATTCCACGCCCTCCTCGCGCAGCTTGCGGAAATCGCTCAGGCTGAAGACCTGGTAGCCGCCGGAGTCGGTCAGGATGGCGCGCTCCCAGCTCATGAAGCGGTGCAGCCCGCCGAGTTGGCGGATGGTCTCCGTCCCCGGGCGGAGGAACAGATGGTAGGTGTTGGCCAGCAGGATCTCGACTCCCAGCTCTTCCAGCGTTTCCTGGGGCACACCCTTGACCGTGGCCAGCGTCCCGACCGGCATGAAGACGGGCGTCTCGACCTCGCCGTGGGCGGTCCTGAGCCGCCCCGCACGGGCGGAGCCGCAGCGGGCCTCGATCTGAAACAGGCCGGACATGAATGGCCAATTCTATAAGGAAGGGAACCCCACGGAGACGGTACGTCGGGTCATCTGGGGATCGGGTCATCGGGTGATCTTAAAACTACACGTCCAAGACTAATGACCCGATCACCCGATCACCCGATGGCTAAATTCCTCGGTCCATGGCCTCATTGGCCAGCCGGTCGGCTTCGGCGTTTTTTTCGCGGCGGACGTGCTCGATGCGGAACCACTTCAACTGCCGTGCCAGCCGCCTCGCTTCTTCGTACAGCGGACGCAGCTCCGGACTGCGCACTTTGTACACGCCGTTCATCTGCCGCACCATCAGCTCGGAATCGCTCCGCACGCGCAGGGCAGAATGATCATGATCGAGCACATAGTTCAGCGCCGCGATCAGTCCGGAGTATTCGGCGAAATTGTTGGTGCAGTGGCCAAGGTAGCGGCTGAGTTCCGCGATCCGCGCCCCGCGGCGGTCTTCGATCACCACCCCATACCCGGCGGGACCGGGATTGCCGCGCGCGCCGCCGTCCACGTGCGCCACCAGGTGCTCCGGCGCGCTCTCCCCCGGGGTTCTGAACATCTCTTGCTGTTTTTTCGATTGAGAAGAGGAAGCAGGCGCCATCCCAGCAGTTTAACCGCTTGAAACGTGGAACGCGAAACTTGAAACGTAAGACTATCTTCCTTCCGCCAGCCGCGTCGCCAGCCGGTCGGGCAACCGGGCGGCGATGATTTGGTGCTGCGCCTTCTCGATGTTGTAGGGCACGCGGTAGAAGGTCACCTCGTAGCGGTCCGGATCGAAGATGCAGAACGCCGCCCGCGGATCGCCGTCCCGCGGCTGTCCCACCGATCCGGGATTGATCATGTATTTGGCGTGGCCGCTCAGGTCGAGCGCCCAGATCGCATGATGGTCCGGCGCGCCTTGATACATGGGCCGCAGCGTCTCCCAGCGGTCGTTCTCCAAGGCAAACCCGCCCTGGATGTGGCTGTGCCCGAAAAAGGTGAGCGGATAAGGGGTGCGCAGCAGCGACTCCTGCGCATCGCGCATGACGAGCAGGTACTCGTCTTCATCCAAGGGGGAGCCGTGGACCAGTTGCACCCCATCGGCTTCCGTGCCCGCCCAGGTCTCCTCTTGGTTCGCCGGATAGCGCAAGGGCAGGAACACCGGTCCCTGGGGCATGAGCTTCAACCACTGCAGGTTTTCCGGGGTGAGCGCCTGCATGGTCCATAAGGCGGCGATGGCGGCCACGGGATTGAAGTCCTCCACGCTCATCAGCCCGGTGCAGGCCTTGTCGTGATTGCCGCGCACCAGAAACCCGCCCAGCTTGCGGCAGAGCTCGGTCACCTCGTTGGGACTGCCGCCGTAGCCCACGATGTCGCCCAGGTTGGCCACCTTGTCGCACGAGGGCGCCACCTCCAGGCACGCGTTCAGCGCCTCGAGATTGGAATGCATGTCGCTTAGAACCAGGATGCGCATGGAAAGCAGCACTCAGCACTCAGCCCCACGGGCAACAGATGATACCTTTCACGGGCTTGAGTCGCCAGTAGCCAGTCGCCGGTCGCCAGTAGTCAATCGGCCAACGAAAGAATAAGGCCGTGACGCGGTAAGATCGCAGCGACAGGCTCGATCCCTTTCTGCCAGGCGATCAAAGTCCCGATACGATTGTCCCAAGTGCCACTTCTGAATCAGTTTGCGGTACTGGCAACTGGCGACTGGCGACTGGCGACTGGACACCGCGCCCAGTGTCCGGGCTCGACCTCGACCAGCGGGGGAAAAGCACGCGCGCACTCTTCGATGCGTATTCCGCAGCGGGGCTCGAAGGCGCAGCCGGCCGGCAAGGCGGCCATCGCCGGCACTGTCCCTTCGATCGTCCTCAGCGGCCGGGCGCGGTCGGTTGCGAGCCTGGGCACGGCCTGGAGCAGCCCGCGGGTGTAAGGATGAGCAGCGTTCTGGAAGACCTGGCTGGCGGCCCCGATCTCCACGATCGAGCCGGCATACATCACGGCCACGCGGTGCGCCACCTGCGACACCACCGCCAGGTCGTGCGAGATCAGCAGCATCGCCAGACCATAGCTCTGCTGCAGCTCGCCCAGCAGCTCCAGGATCTGCGCCTGGATGGTGACGTCGAGCGCGGTGGTGGGTTCGTCGGCGATCAGCAGTTCGGGACGGTTGACCATGGCCATGGCGATCATCACCCGCTGGCGCATCCCGCCGGAGAGCTGGTGCGGATAGTCGCGCGCTCGGCGCGCGGCATCGGCGATCTGCACATCGCGCAGCGCCTCCACCGCCCGGCGCCAAGCCTCGTTTTTGCTGGTGACTGGCGACTGGCGACTGGCAACTCGGTTGTGCGCCAGCACCGCCTCCGCTACCTGGTCGCCGACGCGCATCACCGGGTTCAGCGCGGTCATCGGCTCCTGGAAGATCATGCTGATGCGCGCGCCGCGCACGCTCCTCATTTCTTGCTCGCCGGCGCGCAACAGGTCACGGCCACTGAAGTGGATCTCGCCGCAGATCCGCGCCTGCACCGGCAAGAGGCGCAGGATGGCCAGCGACGTGACCGACTTGCCCGAGCCCGACTCCCCCACCAGTCCCAGGACTTCTCCGGCGCGCAGCTGGAAGCTGACCTCGCGCACCGCCGGCAGCCTGCCTCCGGCGGTGGTGAATTCGACTGTCAGATCTTCGACCTGAAGCAGGGGAACGTCCACCGCCTTAGTGTAACCGCAGCGCTGGTTCGGGCGACGCCTGCGTGCCCCAGCAGCGCTCTCGGCCCGATTTCTTGCCTGCTATAATCAGAAATTGTCCTCCATGAAAGAAAAGCAGCCAGTGCGCTCGACCACCGTGCTGTCGGTGCGGCGTGACGGCAAGGTGGTGATGGCAGGCGATGGGCAAGTCACGCTGGGAGAAGGGGTGATCAAGCACACCGCCCGCAAGATCCGGCGGCTCTACCAGGACAAGATCCTGGCTGGCTTCGCCGGCTCGACGGCCGACGCCTTCGCGCTGTTCTCGCGTTTCGAATCCAAGCTGGAGCAGTATCACGGCAACCTGGGCCGCGCCGCGGTCGAGCTGGCCAAGGACTGGCGCACCGACAAGATGCTGCGACAGCTCGAGGCCTTGCTGCTGGTGTCGGATGCCAACCAGACCTTCCTCCTCAGCGGGCACGGCGATGTGATCGAGCCCGATGAGGCGGTGGCAGCGGTGGGGTCGGGAGGTCCGTACGCGCTGGCGGCCGCCGAGGCCTTGATCCAGCACACCAATCTGCCGGCGCGGAAGATCGCGGAAGAGGCCATGCGCATCGCCGGCAAGATGTGCATCTACACCAATGACAAGGTGACGATAGAGGAGCTGTAAGAACAGAGAGTAGGGAGCGTCACTAGCGACTGGGGAACTGCAGTTATGGCGATTTATTTACCGGGAACCACGGAAGAAGAACAGATCTCACTGGATGAGCTGACGCCGCGCGAGATCGTGGCGGAGCTCGATAAATACGTGGTGGGGCAGAAAAACGCCAAGCGGGCGGTGGCCATCGCCCTGCGCAACCGCATGCGGCGGCAGAAGCTGGGCCCCGAGCTGGCGGAAGAGATCCTGCCCAAGAACATCATCATGATTGGGCCCACAGGTGTGGGCAAGACCGAGATCGCGCGCCGCCTGGCCAAGCTGGCCAACTCGCCTTTCCTGAAGATCGAAGCCTCGAAGTTCACCGAGGTGGGCTACGTGGGGCGGGACGTGGAGTCCATGATCCGCGATCTGGTGGAAGTGGCCATCGAGATGGTGCGGGAGGAGAAGCTGGAAGACGTGGCTGACCGCGCGGAGCTCAACGCTGAGGAACGGCTGCTGGACATCCTGCTGCCGGCCGGTCCGCAGCGCAGCTCGCCCTCCGACGGCGGCGCGGCCGGGTTCGTGCTGGAGGGCGGCGATTCGCAGTCGCGCACCCGCGAGAAGCTGCGCCAGCAGTTGCGCGAGGGCAAGCTCGACGACCGCATCGTCGAGATCGACGTGCGCGAGAAATCGTTCCCCGCCTTCGAGATCATCTCCAACCAGGGCGTGGAGGAGATGGACATCAACGTGAAGGACATGCTGCCCAACATCTTCGGCCAGCGCACCAAGAAGCGGAAGATGAAGGTCAGCGAAGCCTTCGATTACCTGATCCAGGAAGAAGAGCAGCGGCTGATCGATACCGACCAGGTGACGCGTATCGCGGTGGAGCGGGTGGAGCAGTCGGGCATCATCTTTCTTGACGAGATCGACAAGATTGCCGGACGCGAAAGCGGGCACGGCCCCGACGTCTCGCGCGAAGGTGTGCAGCGCGACATTTTGCCCATCGTCGAAGGCACCACGGTCAACACCCGTTACGGCATGGTGCGCACCGACCACGTCCTGTTCATCGCCGCCGGGGCCTTCCACGTTTCCAAGCCCAGCGACCTGATTCCCGAGCTGCAAGGACGGTTCCCCATCCGCGTGGAGCTGCACTCGCTCACCATCGGCGACTTCATCCGCATCCTCACCGAGCCCAAATCGTCGCTGGTGAAGCAGTACACGGCGCTGCTCGAGACCGAAGGCATCCGTCTGGAGTTCACGCGCGAGGCCCTGGATGAGATCGCGAACTTCGCCTTCCGGGTGAACGAGGGCACGGAGAACATCGGCGCCCGCCGGCTGCACACCATCATGGAGCGCGTGCTGGACGAGATCAGCTTCGACGCCCCCGATTTGCAGAGCAAGGAAGTCAACATCGATGCCGATTACGTGCGCAAGATGCTAACCGACATCGTGAAGGACCAGGATCTGTCGCGGTACATCCTCTAGTCGCTGGCCCCTTCGCTTGGCTCAGGGCAGGCTAAGAACGGCCGGGGGGCAGAAAGGCTATACGTCCACAGGTCCTTGGGGGTCCGCGACGGAGGACTCGGGCAATTCCTCCTTGTCGTGCAGGATGCGGTAATCCCAGATGCCGGCAGCGATGGCGGGCTTGCCTTTGCCATTCTCGGGAGGCACGCTGCGCACCACCATGCCGCGGGCGATCACCTGTGAATGTTTCAGACCGGTGATCTCGCGCGGCATCTCCAGCATTAGCTCGACCTCAACGTTGTCCGCAAGAACCTCAGCGGCGCGGAACAGCACCCCGGTCTGGCTGACGTTCTCGACCGTCCCGCGATGCCAGGCCGCGGTGCCCACCTCGCGGTATTCCATCTCCTGGTTATGGAGCTTGATGCGCCGGGCGCGCGGCGACCAGCTCACTTTCTTCCGGGCGCAGGCATGGCCCTGGCGGGCACCGGCGCGCGGCGGCTCCACCCTGCGCCCGCCGGCCACGCGCTCCTGCCGTGACATGGTCTTCCAGTCGTACTTGTATTCTTCCCCGCACAGCAGGCACACCTGGTAGTACTCACCGTCGGGCCAGCGACGCGGCCAGGAAAATTCGTGGGAACAGCGGCCAAGACGGAATAAATCCAGAAGCCTGGAACCCATTGAGACCTCACCTCTGCGCACGGCAAAGCGCCGCCGCTCTAGTTATGACTCAAGTGCGTGGTCTCCGGATAGATAACTTTAGGACAATGTCCTGTGAGTGATGACGGCGTTGGCTTGCGCCGCTGCTGGTCAAATAACCTGTTCTTTATCAGTAGCTTAAGCTGCCTTCCTGGTGGAGGCCGGCTCCCCTGACTCCCCCGACGGCTGCCGGCGCTCGCTCATGCCGGCCGCGAAAAGTAACCCCCCAATGACCAGGAATACGGCCAAAGCGGCAAGCCCCATGATCAAAATGGGCATAATACACCTCTGCACGTAGCTTCGCGCAGGTACCGTCCGGAAAGCAGTGACCAACCGCACGGACGGACGTGACCTCAATTGAGCCATTGATTCATCATTGGATCATTCGAGTCATTGAACGCTGGGTCAATGGTTCAATGAATCAATGGCTCAATGACACAATGGTCTGCTACCCTGATTGGCCCTTCATGAGCTCCAAATTCCTTACCTCCCTGGCAGTGCTTGCGCTGGCCGCGCTGGTGGCCTGCGGCATGCCGGGGGCGCCGCAGCCTCCGTCGCTCGAGCTTCCGCGTCGTGTCGAGGACCTGAAGGCTACGCGCAAGGGCGACAAGGTCACCCTGATGTGGACCACACCCGGCGAGACCACCGACCGCACCCGCATCAGGCACTTGGGCGCGACCCGCCTCTGCCGCGCGCTGGGCCGGGTGGCGGTGGCCGAGTGTGTGGAGACCGTGGGCACGTTGCCGCCGGGACAAACCCCGCGGGCGGCCGCCGCCAGCTTCACCGACATCTTGCCGCAACCGCTCCAGGAGACGCAGGCATCGGGGTTCGCCACCTATGCGGTGGAGGTGCAGAACACCCGCGGGCGCAGCGCCGGTTTGTCGAACCAGGTGATGGTGCCGCTGGCGCCGACCCTCCCGCCGCCCAGTCGGCTCTCCGCCCATGTGACCGCCCAAGGCGTGGAAATCTCGGCTGCGGGCGAACCAGGCCCCCGGCCTGCCGGCCTGAGGTTTGCCTATCACCTCTACCGGCGCAGCCAGGGCGCCAAATCAGAACTCGACCTAGGGGAACCTTCCGTTTACCAAGAGATGAAGCGGGCATACCGATTGGAGTTCCTCGACCGCAACGTGGAGTGGGAGAAGACGTACCTGTACAAGGTCGCTGCGGTCACGGTGGAGGCGGTCCAAGGCAAAGACGAACAGGTCCAGGGCGATGACTCATCCGAGATCCAGGTTTTCGTTCACGACGTTTTTCCACCTGCGCCTCCTACGGGCCTGCAGGCGGTTTCCGCGGGCACGCCGCAGCAGCCGTTCATTGACCTGAGCTGGGCCCCCAATACGGAATCCGACCTGGCCGGCTACAACGTATATCGTCATGAGGAAGGCGCAGTGGCGGTGAAGATTACGAGCGAGCTCGTGAAGGCGCCGACCTATCGCGATGCCGCTGTGCAGGCCGGGCGCCGCTACTCCTATTCGTTGACGGCGGTGGACGTGCGCGGGAACGAGAGCGGCAGGTCAGAGGAGGCTTCTGAGGCAGTCCCTCAGTAAGGTTGGATCGGGTCATCGGGTGATTGAGTCATTGGTACATTGAAATGCGAAACGTATTCATTACAGGCGGGACGGGCTACATGGAACGGCGGCTCATTGGGGAGCTGCTCCACGGTGGTCGAAGTCCCGCAGATCCGTAGCGCGACTCTTCTTCACCACGGCGGCACGGAGGCACAGACAGCGAAAAGCGCCTAGAATCGATCCGCACTAGCAGCTCTGATCATCCACCGAATTCACCGCCGTCCCATGAATGAAGCTCCTGAAACAGCAGCGCGATCTCAGCCCGAAGCCGGTCTCACTGACTGAGATCGCGCTGCTGTTCCTGAAGCTGGGAACGATCGCCTTCGGCGGGCCCGCGGCGCACATTGCCATGATGGAGGACGAGTTCGTCCGCCGCCGCCAATGGCTTACCCACCAGGAATTCCTTGACCGTCTGGGCGCGGCGAACCTCATCCCCGGGCCCAGCTCGACGGAGATGGCCATCCACATCGGCTTCAGCAAGCGGGGATGGCCGGGCCTGATCGTCGCGGGGTGCTGCTTCATCGTGCCCGCGGCGATTCTGGTCTCTCTGATCGCGGCTGCCTACGTGCGCTACCGATCGCTGCCGCAGGTCGGACGCATCCTGTACGCCGTCAAGCCGGTGGTCATCGCGGTCGTCGTGCAGGCGTTCTGGAACCTGTCCAGGTCGGCGGTGAAGAGTGCCTGGCTAGCGGCGATCGGGATTGTCTGCGCGGTGGCCTACCTGTTCCACGGTCAAGAATTGTTGATCCTGGCTGCGGCTGGGATCGCCGCCATGTCTGCCGTGTTGATCCGCTCCCGCAGCCGGGCAGCGATGTTCCTGCTGGCGCCGATGGCAGCGGTAGCGGCGCCGGCGGATGCGGCGCCGTTCAAACTCTGGAGGCTGTTCCTCACCTTCGCAAAGATCGGCTCGGTGCTGTTCGGAAGCGGCTACGTGCTGCTCGCCTTCCTGCGCTCCGATTTTGTGGACCGACTCCACTGGCTGACGGAGAAGCAGCTCCTGGACGCGGTAGCGGTCGGGCAGGTGACGCCGGGTCCGGTTTTCACCACCGCAACCTTCATCGGGTATATCGTCGGGGGCACGCGGGGGGCCGCGGTCGCAACCGTGGCTATCTTCCTGCCGGCATTCATCCTGGTGGCGGCCAGCGGTCCTCTGCTGCCGAGGATTCGCCGCTCGGCGACAGCCGGCGCCTTCCTGGACGGAGTCATCATCGGATCGCTGGCCTTGATGGGGGTGGTTGCATGGCAACTGGGTCGCGCGGCCATCGTGGACGCGACCACGGTGGCCATCGCCCTGGTAAGCGCCATCCTGCTGTTTCGATTCCGCGTCAACTCGGCCTGGCTGGTGATCGGAGCGGCGGCGGTGGGATGGGCGGTGTGAAAAAAGTGGTAAGTGAAAAGGTTGACTTTCTACTTCCAACTTTTCACTTCCCACTTTCCACTCTATGAATCCCGCGCCAGCATTTAAGATAGTACCTTCTCGCTAGCCATGAAGTATTGCCGCTTCCAGACCGAAGACGGGATCCACTGCGGCATCATCGAGAGCGTGGCCGGGTACGAGGTGATCAACCAGGTCGCGGCGCTGCACAGCGAAGACCCGTTTTGCGCCGAGTTCCACCCCACCATGACGCACCTGCCGCTCCAGGGCACCAAGCTGCTGGCGCCGGTGACGCCCTCGAAGATCATCTGCGTGGGCCGCAACTACCGGGAGCACGCGCGCGAATTGGGAAACGAGGTGCCGGCCGAGCTGATCATTTTCCTGAAGCCGCCCTCGGCGGTAATCGGACCGGAGGAAAACGTGGTGTACCCGCCCATCTCCGAGCGGGTGGATTTTGAAGGCGAGCTGGCGGTGGTGATCGGCAAGCGCTGCCGCAACCTGCGCGCCGGCGAGGACGTGCGCGCCTACATCCGCGGCTACACCTGCCTGAACGACGTGACCGCGCGCGACCTGCAGCGCAAAGACGGACAGTGGACCCGCGGCAAGGGCTTCGATACATTCTGTCCCGTGGGCCCGCTGGTCAGCGACGAACTTGACCCCTGGAAGGGCGTGGCCGTGGAAACCCGCGTCAACGGCGAACTCAAGCAGCACGGCGACACGCGCGATTTCATCTTCCCCCTGGACGAAATTATCCGTTATTGTTCCGAGGTGATGACGCTCGTGCCCGGCGACC
This sequence comes from Acidobacteriota bacterium, assembly GCA_023265315.1. Classification (GTDB taxonomy): domain Bacteria; phylum Acidobacteriota; class Terriglobia; order Terriglobales; family Acidobacteriaceae; genus JAHFUA01. The sequence continues at coordinate 11,550 of JAHFUA010000098.1, forward strand.
TGATCGCTACCGGAACCCCCGCGGGCGTGGGCCCGGTGAAGCCGGGAGACGTGATGGAAGTCAGCATTGCGGGAATTGGAATGTTAAGGAATCGGGTCATTGATTCATTGAGTCATTGATTCATTGAGCCGTTGGGACGGGTTCTCAATGGACCAATGAATCAATGAGTCAATGAATCACTCTGGATGGTGCGCTTATGAAGTTCTTCCTCGACACTGCCAACATCAACGAGATCCGCGAGGCCGCCTCGCTGGGCATCCTGGACGGCGTGACCACCAACCCTTCGCTGGTCGCCAAAGAAGGCAAAGGCAAGCCGTTCAAAGAGACGATCCTCGAAATCTGCTCGGTGGTGGAGGGCCCGGTGAACGCCGAGGTCATCGCCACCGACGCCGGGGCCATGTGCAACGAGGCGCGCGAATACGCGAGCTGGCACAAAAACATCGTGGTAAAGCTGCCCACTACGCGCGACGGCCTGAAGGCCTGCAAGTGCCTGGTCAAGGACGGCATCCGCACCAACCTGACGCTGTGCTTTTCGGCCAACCAGGCGCTGCTGGTGGCCAAAGCCGGCGGCAGCTACGTCAGCCCGTTCCTGGGTCGGCTGGACGACATCGGCCACGTGGGCATGGACCTGGTCAAGCAGATCATCCAGATCTATCGCAATTACGGCTACAAGACGCAGGTGCTGGCGGCCTCGCTGCGCCACCCCCTGCACGTGATTGACGCGGCTCTGGCCGGAGCCGACGTGGCTACCGTCCCCTTCAAGGTGCTCGACCAGATGTTCCACCACCCGCTCACCGACAAGGGCCTGGCTACGTTCCTGAAGGATTGGGAAAAGCTGAACAAATAGTCATTGGTGCTTGGTCGTCGGCTAGGGCATGGTTCCCCTCGCCGGATGATAGTAGAGTGAAGCATACCTTTCAGGGCATGAATGTGCTGCGCCACTATCCTGTGATCCTCGCCGCCGCCGGCGCGCTATTGCTGGCGTTTGGGCTGCTGGTTGGGCGGCGTCGCAAGACCCCGGAAGACCGCGAGCGCGAACGCCGGCTACGCATCAGCCAGCACGGCCGCATCACCGACGGCAATATCCTCGACGTGCAGGAGCTCGACCTCAACGGGCGCGGCCGGGCGCAGATGCTGATCTACCAGTACGATGTGGCCGGCGTCACCTACGAGGCGTCGCAGGACATCACCTACCTGCGCCACAAGGTTGACCTCTACTCCTGCCGGCTGGGCCTGGCCACCTCGGTAAAGTACGATACCCATAACCCTGGGGACTCGATCGTCGTCGCGGAAGGCTGGAGCGGGCTCAGGAAGTAAACCGGCTTCAGGGGGCACCTCTCCACCCAACATTCCGTAACGTTTTCCGCGGAGATGAATCTCTAAGGTAGCCCTACGCCCGGTCGGCCATGCGCTCCGGGCGGGTACAATACACAAGGATGGCCAATCTCCCGCTACCCATCGCCGCCTTTGTGGCGGGCTTAATCTCGTTCCTCTCGCCCTGCGTGCTGCCGCTGGTGCCGGGATACGTGTCGCTGATCTCGGGTGTGGGCGCTGAGGGCCTGGAAGCATCCGACAACCGCGTGTTGCGCACCGTGATGCTGAACTCGGCGATGTTTATCCTGGGGTTCTCCCTGGTGTTCATTGCGCTGGGCGCCGTGGCGACGGAAATCGGGCAGCTCACGCGGCAGTATTACCCCGTCCTCACGCGGGTCGCGGGCATCGTCATCATCCTCTTCGGGCTGCACCTGACGGGCATCTTCAAGATCAAGGCGCTCTACGCCGACAAGCGCCTGCACAGCGTCAAGGGATCGGGCACGGCGGCGGGCGCCTTCGCCGTGGGCTTTGCCTTCGCCTTCGGGTGGACGCCGTGCATCGGGCCGATCCTGGCCACCATCCTGACATTCGCCGCCTCGGAGAATTCGGTGGCCAAGGGCACGGCGCTCCTGGCGGTCTATTCGGCGGGGCTGGCCGTGCCCTTCCTGCTGACCTCGCTGGGCATCGACCGCTTCCTCGAGTTCTACGCCCGCTTCCGGCGCCATCTGCACACGGTGGAAGTCGTCAGCGGGGTGTTGCTGATCGCCATCGGCGCGCTGATCGCGAC